>NZ_CAXRDQ010000001.1:0-52371 GCF_964229365.1 Abyssibacter sp.
TCGCTCCATCCTCTCAAGAATTGGAGCCTCCGAGAAATCCGGGGCGGTTCACATTGCCGAGATTCTGCGCACGCACCACTTTGAAAGCCGCGATGACTTAGAGACCACGCTCAAACGCTACGTGTGGCTGTACAACCATCATCTGCCTCAGAAGGCGCTCAAACACCAAGCACCGATACAGGCGATGAAACAGTGGGCACAATCACACCCTCAACTTTTTCGGCGAAATGTACGGAATCTTCCGGGACCCGACACTTAGAGACCACGCTCAAACGCTACGTGTGGCTGTACAACCATCACCTGCCTCAGAAGGCGCTCAAACACCATTCACCGATACAGGCGATGAAAAAGTGGGCACAATCACACCCTCAACTTTTTCGGCGAAATGTACGGAATCTTCCGGGACCCGACAGCTACTGAACACGGCGGGACGTCACCAATCCATCTCTAATTGAACAGTGTTCTCGAATAGCAATGCAGTACGTCTTGTTCGGGGACGATGGCGAAATTGTATTGAAGCAAAGCTTGTAAGAGTGGCCTTGATGAATTAACAAGATCTGGATGGAATCTGTCGTGTATTTCTAACGTGATGTAAGAAATTCTGGACAGCCATTCAGTGTTCTTGGAAAAAAGATGTTCTTCGCCACCCTCTATGTCAATCTTGCAAATAATATGCTCTGATTTTGGGATTCTATCGACAAGATCGTTCAAAGAGATTGTGTGATTTATTTCTGAGGACTCGGTCTGCTCGCTCTCAGGTCCAGATGGGCCGAAACGGAAAGTCCCGGACGCAGAGAGACGCGGGTTGCTTGAGTGCAGTGGGGCTTGTGAGGATACTCGGTCTTCGCTAGATGCCGTTGCAACCCCATGCAGGCCGTTGAATTCAACTTCATTCAGTTCGCATGACCAAAATTCGTAATTCTTCTTAAGGACGCCATAATTATATTCTTCAGCTTCTATGCCATATACTTTCTTAATGGTAGGGAATTCGCAAACCAGCGAAAGAGAAGATGAGCCAATATTCGCACCCACATCCAAGAGCGTGGAGGGCTGGCGCCTTTTTAACTCTTGATGCAGGTAGCTATCTCGAAAATAAATACCCCTGACAAGTTCATTAACTCGAGCCATGTCAGACATCGAGGGGCGGACAAAAATAGAGTGCCCTGTGAAAGGAATTTTTTCTAACGTGGCGGAGCCCGGGGGCATGTGAATGTTTCTCCGTCCATGTGCTCGAGTCCAGCCTTTCATGTAGATTTTTTTTAATAGCTTTTTCGGGTGCATATTAATTATCGAAAGAGGTGGGTTCTCAGGTCTGCGGGGGTTGAAATAATCCGCAGCTGAAAAAAATAAATGGTTTCGTGGATTTTTAGCGGTGCGCTAACTATTTACTATCGCCGGTGGATTTGCGCGTAACTCTAGTCCACTCATTCAGGCAGCGCAGTGGCGACGGGACGGCCAATGCTGTAGTAAGTTAAGCCAAAGCTTGAAACTAATTTCGGATCAAACAAGTTTCGTCCATCAAATATCACTTTTTTCTTGAGGGCTTCGAATAAGGAAGAGAGGTCGGGGCTGTGGTAAACCTTCCATTCTGTAAGGATTGCCAATGCGTCGGCGTTATTTGCCGCATCCATTGGTGACTCGCAGTAAACGAGTTTTTCAAGTCGGCCGTAGATGGCTTCGATTGATTTCATGGCTTGGGGGTCATGTACGCGGACCGAAGCGCCACAGTTCCAGAGCGCCTCAATTAGTGCGCGTGCAGGTGCTTCTCGTACGTCGTCGGTGTTGGGTTTAAAGGCTAGCCCCCAAATTGCAAACGTCATGCCGTTCACGTCACCAAAGTGGCGCAAGATCTTGTCGAAGAGAACCTCTTTTTGCCGTGCGTTTACGTTGTTTACGGCATTGGTCAGCTCCATCTCATAGTCGACCTGCTGACCGATTTTGGATAGGGCCGAGATATCTTTTGGGAAACACGAGCCGCCATACCCTGCACCAGGATAGATAAATTTGTATCCGATGCGGGGGTCTGAGCCGATACCGCGCCTCACTGCATCGATATCCGCGCCTACGCGATCAGCCAAATTGGACAGTTCGTTCATGAAGCTGATTTTGGTTGCGAGCATCGCGTTAGCGGCGTACTTGGTCAGTTCGGATGAGGCAATATCCATCACAATGACGCGGTCGCGCGACCGATTGAATGGTGCGTAAAGGGCGCGCATCAATTCTCCGGTTCGCGGGTTGTCGACGCCGACAATGGTCCGGTCCGGTTTCATGAAATCCTCGACAGCGCTGCCTTCCTTGAGGAACTCGGGGTTCGAGACGACATCGAATTCAACGTTCGCTCCTCTTGCTTGCAGTTTCTCTTGGACCGCGAGGCGCACCGCTTCTGAAGAACCAACAGGCACGGTGGACTTGGTGATTACCACCTTGTACTCGCGCATATGTTCACCCAACGTGCGCGCAACCGTTAGGACATGTCGTAGATCTGCTGACCCATCTTCGTCTGGCGGTGTGCCGACTGCGATCATGATGAACAGGCCGTGCTCAACGGCTGCCTTGGCGTCGGTCGTAAACTGCAGACGGCCTGCTTTGACATTGCGCGCAAGTAATTCGTCCATCCCTGGTTCGTAGAAGGGGCAGTGACCGCTGCTTAGCTTTTGGATTCTGGCGTCATCGATATCGACGCAGACCACTTCATTGCCGGCTTCGGCGAAACAGGCTGCGGTTACCAGGCCAACGTAGCCTGAGCCAAATATGCTGATGTTCACTAGAATGCTTACCGAGTGGTTGTTCTTGGCTGCGTAACGTTGCCTGCAGCGGGTTCCGATTGCGAAGAGGTCATTATTCTACTCAGAATGCTTTGCCGAACTTTTTCGTGGGTTGTAGTCGCTGGAAGCGCACCGCGGGGCTGGCGCCAAGTGGCGATGTCAGACTACCTGAGCTGATCAATAGCTGTCCCCGCTGGCGAGTGGCTGTGTATGGTGCGAAGTGGTCGCGTTCAGCATAGTTTTTGCCAGAACTCCTTCGGAGAAGTAGTCCTTTTCAACCATCCCGGGGTTCTACGCACGCATGCTTTCTTCATTTGCTAAGAACCACGAGTAGGTGCTTTCTACGCCTTCCCGTAAAGTCGTTGCGGCGCTCCATCCGAGCCTGTCGAGGCGCGATATATCCATCAGCTTTCTCGGTGTGCCGTCAGGCTTGGTGGTGTCGTTGGTAATCTCACCCTCGTAGCCAACGACGTCCTTGATCAACTCGGCAAGTTCGCGGATAGAAACGTCCGTTCCCACTCCGACATTGACGATCTCCGAATCCGAGTAGGTTTCAGTCAGGTGCACAACGGCGTCACCCAAGTCGTCAACATGTAGGAACTCGCGTTTTGGGGAGCCCGTCCCCCACATCACGACCTGCGGTGCGTTACTGAGTTTCGCTTCGTGAAACTTGCGCAGCAGGGCCGGGAGTACGTGTGAATTCTCAAGATGAAAGTTGTCGCCTGGACCATACAGATTGGTCGGCATTAGCGAGATGGCATCGAATCCGTACTGTTTGCGGTAGGCTTGGCACATCTTGATGCCTGCAATCTTGGCAATGGCATACCACTCATTGGTGGCCTCCAGGGTCCCCGTGAGTAGCGAGTCTTCCCGCATAGGCTGCTCAGCGAATTTGGGGTAGATGCAGGACGAGCCGAGAAAGACCAGTTTTTCAACGCCGGCCTGCCAAGCCGAGTGAATCACATTGGTCTGGATGGCCAAATTGTCGCGAATGAACTCCGCTGGGTAGGTGTCGTTGGCATGGATGCCTCCGACCTTGGCCGCCGCGAGGATGACGTGGCTGGGTTGCTCTGCCGCGAAAAATGACTGCACAGCAACTTGGTCGGTCAGGTCTAGTTCGCGGTGACTGCGGGTGATGAGATTCTGGTAACCCTTGCGTCCGAGCGCCCGAACGATCGCGGAGCCAGCCAGCCCGCGATGGCCGGCGACATAGATCTTGGAGTCTGGAGTCACCGCGTTTACTCGTTGTAGTCAAAGGCGCGGTAGCCGGCTTCGGTCACCAGCCGGTCACGCTTGGCGTGCTCGAAGTCAGACGTGATCATGTCTTTCACGAGTTCCTCAAACGTGATCTTCGGCACCCATCCCAGTTTCTCCTTGGCCTTGGTCGGGTCACCCAGCAGGGTCTCGACTTCGGCAGGGCGGAAATAGCGTGGATCGACACCGACGATTTGCTGGCCCGGCTGGACCGTCAATTCCGGATTACTCACGCCGGTGACGGTGCCGACTTCGTCGACGCCTTCACCAGAGAACGTGATCTCCATGCCCAGTTCGGCCGCCGAGCGTTGGACAAATTCGCGAACGGAATGCTGTTCACCGGTGGCGATGACGAAATCCTCCGGCGTGTCCTGCTGCAGCATCATCCACTGCATTTCCACGTAGTCCTTGGCATGCCCCCAGTCGCGCAGAGCATCCATGTTGCCTAGATGCAACTTGTCCTGAAGCCCGAGGGCAATACGCGCGATAGCGCGCGTGATCTTGCGGGTCACGAAGGTTTCACCGCGAATCGGCGACTCGTGGTTGAACAGGATGCCATTGCAGGCGTACATCCCGTAGCTCTCACGGTAATTCACCGTGATCCAGTACCCGTAGAGCTTGGCGACCGCGTAGGGCGACCGCGGGTAGAACGGGGTGGTTTCCTTCTGCGGGATCTCCTGCACCAGCCCGTACAGTTCAGACGTGGAGGCCTGATAAAACTTGGTTTTGTCGGTCAGTCCCAGAATCCGGATCGCCTCGAGCAGTCGCAGTGTGCCAAGTGCATCGCCATTGGCGGTGTACTCGGGGCTGTCGAAAGACACGGCGACATGGGATTGTGCGCCGAGGTTGTAGATTTCGTCCGGTTCAATCTGTTGAACGATGCGGATGAGGTTCGTGGAGTCGGTCAGATCGCCGTAGTGCAGCACGAAGCGGCGGTCGCTTTCGTGTGGGTCCTGATACAGATGGTCGATTCGGTCCGTGTTGAACAAAGAGGCGCGGCGCTTAATGCCGTGAACTTCGTACCCCTTTTCCAACAATAGCTCAGCCAGGTAGGCGCCATCTTGCCCCGTGACGCCGGTAATCAATGCTTTTTTCACTACGCTCTTATCCGTTGCGCTTGATCGATATGTCCGCAGCTGGTGAGCGCCGGGAAACGGCGCGGTGGCGGACCTGGATCACTGCGTCGTTGCAGTGCAATAACCGGGCCGGAGTCTAGCAGGCCGGGAGGCCGTTTCGGACCCCCCAAAGAAAACGGCGTGACTCAGGTCACGCCGTTTTCGCGTCAGCGACCTCGGCTATGCGGGCCTTGACCCATCCGACCGCCTGGTCAAAAATCTCGCCAGCGCCGGCAGCACGAGAATGGCCCCGAACATGTTCGCAGTGAACATGAACACCAGCAGCAGGCCCATGTCCGCCTGGAACTGGAGGGCGGAGAAGAGCCAGGTGCCAACCCCCACGCCGAGTGCCACGCCGGTGAACAGCACGGCCTTGCCGGTCTTGTTCAGTGTTTCGAACATGGCTTCTTCCAGCGTCAGACCGCGTTCGATGCCGTCGACCAACGTGGCGTAGACGTAGATGCCGTAGTCCACGCCGATGCCTACGGCGAGCGCTACGACGGGCAGGGTGGCGACCTTGAGGCCGATGTCGGTCATGGCCATGACGGCGTAGGCCATGATGGAGACCAGCGACAGCGGCGCGACGACGCAGATCACGCCGGAGAGCGTCCGAAAGCTGAGCCACAGGAACAGAATGACCACAACGTAGACCCAGAATACGACTTGCAGCTCCTGTGCCTCTACGACCTCGTTGGTCGCGGCCATCACTCCGACATTGCCCGTGGCTAGCGCGAAGTTGACGGGGCAGGGGGAGTCGATCGCACGGATCTCATCCTGTTCGGAGCTCAGCTTTTCCTGCAAGTCGGCTGCCTCTGCTTTGAGTCGCAGCGCCTCCTCGCTGTTGGCATCCAGCGCGACCAGGCGATCATTACGCTGCTTGAGATCGAGGGCGGTCTGGCCGGCCTGGCGGATTAATGCGGTTTTGTCCGCGCAGACCTCGAGGTTGGTATCGGGATGATCGTTGGCGAAGCGCTCGGCGTTTTCGGCGTTGAAGGCGTCGACCTGTTCGACGATGTGCTTGATGGTGCCGGCGCGGTGGTCTTCGGTGAACACGAACATCGCCATCGCGGAACAATCGTTGTTCAGCAGGCCCGTGGACGATGGGAACTGCGACAGCAACAAGGCCATCGCATTGGGGTTGCGGGGCAGGATGCGGGCGTTGATGTGGCCTTCATTAAACCCTGAATAGACCAGTTTCATGTAGGTCGGCAGCCCCAGGGCGGTTTGCACGCCGTCGGTGTTCTGCATGGTCCACAGGAAGCGATCCACCTGTTCCATCGTGTGGTAGAAGCGGCACGCCTCCGGTTCGGTTTCGGCCACAACCTTGAGGATGTCGACACCCAGGTCGAAGTTCTCGACGATTGCGGCGGAATCCATGTTGTAGCGTGAATCAGGCCGCAGCTCGGGCACGCCCTTTTGCGCGTCGCCGACCTGGAGATCCGGGTATTTGTAGAGCGAGAATGCAAGCAATACGGCGCAGATCAACAGGGTGACAATCGCCGGGCCGCGGCGCGTGATCTTCGCCATGAAGCGGAATAGCCCGGCGAGCATGGCTTCCTTCTTTGCCTGCTTGGCCTGGAACTTGTCGACATCGCCGATCGATATGTACGTCAGCCAGATCGGCATCATCACCTTGTTGGTAATGATGATCGACGCGACGCCGAAGGCCGCGTTCAACGACATCTCCCGGATGATGTCGATGGGGATCAGGTAGATGGTCGCAAACCCGGCCACGTCGGTGATCAGCGCGGTGGTGCCCGGAATCGCAAGGCGGCGGAAGGTTTCCAGCGATGCGTCGTGGCTGTTGCGGCCAGCCGCGATTTCATCCACCCAGGCATTCACGTACTGCACGCCGTGGGAGACCGACACCGACAGCACCAGGAAGGGCACGAGGATCGCGAACGGATCGAGCCCGTAGCCGGCCGTGGTCAGCAGGCCGAATTCCCAGATGACCGCAACGACCGAGCAGGCCAGGGGCAGGAAGGCGAGCTTGAGTGATGACGTGTAGAGCCACAACAGCACGAACGTCATCAGCAAGGTCAGCAGGAAGAAGCCCACCACTTCCAGCGTGGCGTCGGTCACATCGCCAATGATCTTGGCGAAGCCGATGATGTGGACCGATACCGATTCCGAGTAATTGTCGTTCTCCAGCTCGACGATTTCGAGTTCGCGATTGGGAACCTCGACGGTGATCGGTACACCGCTTTCGTTCTCGGTCTTGACCGATGTCTTGCCAAACCAGCGGTCCAGCCGGCCAGGCTCGCTGAACTGGGTTGCCACGACGGCGCCGGCGCTTTCCTGCTCGACGGCTTCCTTCAGGCGGAACTCCCACTTGCGCGGGCTGTTAATGGAGCCGCGAATACGCTCCAGTTCGGCGGCGACCGCGC
The DNA here is from genome assembly GCF_964229365.1 of Abyssibacter sp. Taxonomy (NCBI): domain Bacteria; kingdom Pseudomonadati; phylum Pseudomonadota; class Gammaproteobacteria; order Chromatiales; family Oceanococcaceae; genus Abyssibacter; species Abyssibacter sp. The sequence continues at coordinate 7,522 of NZ_CAXRDQ010000001.1, forward strand.
GGTAATCCAGCTTTTCGCCGGTGCGCGGATCGAACTCCAGCAACTCGGTCTGTACCAGCGCGCCGGATTCGTCCTCGGTGACCAGCCGACCGATGATGTCAGCCTTGCCGACGTTGATACGGATCAGATCGAAGTTTGTCTGGTCCGGCCGGTAATCCGCCGGCACCACGTTGGCGCCGGACAGTCCGCCTTCCACGACCTCGATGTAGCGAACGTTGCGAGTGAACAGCGATGTGACACGCCGGCGGTCGTTGCCCGGTACGTAGAACACCTCATCGGTGACGAACTTGAGTTTTTGCAGAAACTCTTCGTTGTAGATGTCGCTGCCGTCCTTTTGCAGCAGCGCCACCAGCACGGTGTTCGCACCGCCGAATTCCGACTGATACTGCTTGAACACGTTCATGTAGGGGTGTTCGAGCGGAATCGACTTCTCGAACCCGGCATCCGGTTCGAGCTGGGCAGCCTGATACCCGAGAATGACCGTGAGGACCGTGAGCCAGAGAATCCCTATCCAGCGCTTGCCATAAATCAGTGGTTCGACGACGCCGAGGATCCGTTGGGTCCACGCGCCGGTTGACGCTGAAGTGCCTGCCATATCTACAAACTCCCTTTATCGGCGCTGCTGCGAAAGCGCGCCCAAGCTAATGCGGACTTCAGCGTCCGATGGCCAAGTGGTTCAATCCTGTTTCCCCGCCAAGCACGAGGGTATCGTCCAGGCGATCGACGTCGCCCAGTGCCGAGGCGCCCCCGCCGGGGATCCGGGTCAACTCGGACTCGCCGTCCGTGTAGCGCACGATGGCGCCGTTAACGCCGACCAGGTAAGCGCCGCTGTTTGTGACGATGCCGTTGAACAGCGAATCGTTGCCGTCAAAGGTCAATTGCGTGACGGCGTCTTCCGGGATGTCCCCCAGCGGGTACTCCCCGTATTCGTCGAATTCCAGCGTCGGCAACGCGGCGACATTTTCCAGGCGGTAGACGTTGCCACGCAGGCCAAAAATGATGGCGCCGGCGTCACCGTAAGGCAGCGCGCCGAAATATGAGCCGAAATATGGGCTGGCAACGCGCTCCCAGGTCAGGCCCTGATCCGTCGAGCGGGCAAGCATGCTGCGTTCGCCGGCGATGAGTAGCGTGCCGTCCGCGAGCTCGGTGATGGAGTAGTGGTGCAACTCGCCCTGTCCGACCGGCGAATCCACCGGTTCCCAACTGTCGCCACCGTCGTCGGTGCGCCAGAACAAGTCGTAGGCGCCCACGGCCAAACCGCGTTGTGCGTCGAAGAAGTGCAGGTCGTAAATGGCCTGCTCCAACTCCGGTTGGTAGTTCTGTAGCGACCAGCTTTGTCCGCCATCCGTGGTCTTGAGCACGGTGGCATCGTGCCCGCCGATCCAGCCGGTCTGGTCATCCACGAAGTGCACCCGGTTGAGCATCACCGACACCGGAACCTGGACCTGCGTCCAGTTCTCACCGTCGGGCGAACGCATGACATGGCCGCGCTCACCGACTGCGATGACATGGTCGCCGGCCTGTGCGAGGTCGGTGACGATGCTGTCCTCCGACAAGTCGGACAGCATTGACGGATGGGGCTGAATCGGATCGTCCTGGGGCGCGGCGAAGGCGGCGCCAGCCAGGGCAAGCGGAAATGCGGCGGCTAGCCAGACGCTGCGCATGGTCACTCTCCCTTTGACTCGTCGTGGGGCAGGGGGCCGCTGCGATGAGCGACAGACGGGTGGCGCGAGGCTAGGCTCGCGCCACCCAGTTGGTGTCGTGCGCGGTTAGCGGGTGGCGCGACGCTTGAGTTCGCGCGGGTCAAAGAAGCGCGTGTCGTAATCGACGAACTGGTTATTCGCCTCGTCTTCAGAGCGCAGGGCGGTGGCGAAATACGAACGCGCCTGCAGGTCGTAGATGATCTCGGGCACCGTCGTCGAGGCCGGCAGTCCACGTTCCACGATCAGGTGGCCTTCCTGCACCTTCCACAGGTTGCCGCGGGTGTCGTAGCAGTCAACCGCCACGATGTTCCAGCTGTCCTCATCCACATAAAAGCGGCGCTTGCCGAACTTGTGGGTCGTGCCATCCTTCAGGTCGGCTTCCACCACCCATACGCGGCGTAGCTCATAGCGCGGCAGATCCTGGTTGATGTGACTCTTGCCGATCACGTCGTCGTACTTCACGTCGGACTTGTTCATCGCGAAGGAATTGACCGGGATGTACATTTCCTTCTTGCCGATCAGCTTCCAGGTGAAGCGATCCAGGGCGCCGTTGTACATGTCGACCTGGTCGTAGAACTGATTGCCATCCGTGCCTTCGTACGGATTGTCGTAGGCAACCGACGGTGCACGACGCACGCGGCGCAGGGCTGGCGGGTACAGCCAGGCGCTGCGGTAGTCCACGTGCTCCCAGGCCATCAGGAACAGGCCGGCGTTACGCGGCGGCGACAGGATCTCGGCCACGTAGTAGATCGTGATGTCGTCCTTGTCGTTGATCGGAACGTGGTCTTCTGTGAGGTTGGCGTACGGGAAGAGCACATCTTCGCGGAGCGTGGACTGGGTGTAAGAGCCGTCCGGCAGCACGATGAACTGGTTGTTGAAACGCTGCTGAGCCTTGCCGCGATATTTCAGGCGGTGGTTCCAGATGACCTCAGCGCCGTTTTTCGGAATGGGGAAGGGGAAACCCACCTCTGCGCCCAGCAGAAGGTCGGTGCCTTCCAGCGATGCGTTGGTCGCATTCTTTTTGGTGTACTCGTAGTACTCCTCCGGGAAGCCCGAGCTACGACGCGTCGGGTACACGTTCATCTTGTACGTGTCGCCGTAGGCGTTGAACAAGGCCAGATGACCAACCGTCAACTTGTCCTTGTACTGGTCGATATTGTCCTTGGTGATCGTGAACTTGATCTCGTCATCAGCAAACGGGTCATCCCAGTGCGTGGGCTCCGAAATATCCAGCTTGGGCAGGCCGCCGTCCCAGGCCGGAATCGTGCCGTCGGCATTGCCGGCCTTCTCGGCTCCGATGGGGGTGAGTTCCGCGCCGAGCTTGGCGGCCTCTTCGGCCGACACCTTGGCAAGCACGGGGAAGGCCGCCACGCTCAGGGCGCCTGCGAGTAGGAAAGGTGTGGTTCGCATCAGATTGATCCTCCAAATGAATTCGTGGGCGTCGCGGCAAACGCGACGCTTGTCAACTTTCTAGACTGCTTCGGCCCGGGCAGTGGTTTCGGATGCATTCGCAGGCCATCAGAACCGGTAGCGCACGCCCATCTGGGCGAAGTCCCGGTCGCGCAGTACGTTGTTTTCTTTGGCTCCTGTATACCACTGATATCCAGCGGTGAACGACAGCGCGTTCTTCACGCGCATCTCGATGTTGAGCGAATACTGCTGGCGCCCTTGCACGAAGCGCTCGCCGGGGCCGGGGGAGATACCGTACACATCGTGTTTGATCAGGAACACCGGCTCGAAGCTGATGCCAGGGAACACGCTTTCATAGCGCACGATGGCGATCAGGTCGTAGCCGAACGAGTTGGCGGTGGTCCAGTAATCGGGATTGGCCTGCTGCGGATTGAAGCGTGCACCGGATGGCCCAACCCAGCCACTGTTGGCGAGTCCGTCCAGATTTCCGTCCGCACCCGAGCCGTCCGCACCGGCTGAAGCATGGGTGTACTGGCCCGGCCCTTCGATCTGCAGTTCTGCCAGATCTGGCAGGTCGAGAATGTGCGTGCCGCCCAGTTCGAACAGGAAGATGATCTGGTCGGCGCCAACCCAGTTCTCCGGCCCCAGGATGTAGGTCGCGCCGAGAATCCAGTTCACGGTCTGGAACTCTTCGTAACCGCGAATGTAATCACCCGGTTGCAGGCCATTTTCGGCGCCCGAGTAGCCACTGACGCCGCGGTAGTCCAGCAGGTAGGACGGGCCGACGAACTCCTGCCCGGTGATCGTCGTGACCGTGGTGCCGATGCCGGGCAGCGACACATCCAGGAAATCTTCCTGCCCACCGGGCGTGCATTGCGTCGGATCGGCTGAGCAGCCCGTTGGGAAGGGTGTCGCCAACGCCGAGAATCCGACATCGATCAGCGAGACTTGCAGCGGGTCGTTCGGGCGATAGACGAATTCACCCTGCAGCGAGACCTCACCGACGGCCGTGTTGAACGACATGCCGAACAGCTTGATGTCTTCCGGGTACTCCAGCTGGAACTTCACCGTATCCAGCGGGTACGCGGTGCCGCCAATGCCCGGCTGGGAATAGGTGGCCGGGTTCGTGGAACGGCCCGTGTCCTGCTCTGCCGGGCCGCCGTTCGGGTCGCGGTCCGGATCACCCTGATAGGTGATCGCCCACAAGGCCGCGTCCAGCGAGGTGCCGGGGCAAGCGGTCAGAAAGCCCAGGGTGTCGGTAATCTGTGAGCCGGACGGCACCAGATCTTCCAGGCAGCCGACATTGCCCGCATAGGACGACAGGTACGGCAGGCGGCTGTGGTAGTTCGCAAAGTAGAAGTTCAGTTCCGTGCCGGTCAGCAGGTCGGGGAGGTACATCGACAACGAGAGGCCGTATTGACCGGTGTCCTTGGCCTCTTTCTGCGGCAGCAGTTCCGCGGTCAGGCTGGTTTCTGCCAGTGCGGACAGCAGGCCCTGGTTGGCGATGGCCAGCGAGTTCGGATCTTCTGGTGTCTTGCCGAATCCGATCGATACGGTCTCCGCGGAATTGTTGGTGTCGGCGTCGATGAACGATAGAAACGCGCCCGGCGGCGGAATCACGACCGGCTGCCATTCGTAGCCGTACCAGCCAGAGATGCCGATGTCGTAGGTCAGATCGGTCTTGAACGACACCGCGCCCAGTGGCTTGAACACTTCGTCGATATTGAGGAAGGCCGGGCGATTCAGGGCGTTGGCATCCAGGGCGCCGAAGCTGTTCAGTGAGCCCACCGCGAGGTAGGTGGATTCACCCCAGTTGATCAGTTGCCGGCCAACCGTCACGTTGAGGTCGCGGTCACCAAAGAAGGGCAGGCGGGTCGCTAGGCGAAAATCCAGCAACTCCATGTCCAGCCCGACCGTTTCCTGCTGATTGTCGTTGCGTTCGATGAACACCGCTTCGCCGCGGCTCAGTCGGGTATTGCCGGTGCCACCGGGGCCGAAGGGCGGCGCCGCGTGTGGATTGTTGGCGATCGTGTTTTCTGTAATGACGTTCGGATGAAACTCGGCGCGATCATAGTTCGCGAAGTCGTAGTGGCCGTAGTAGCGGGTGAAGAACTCCCAGTCCAGACCGAAGGCGTCGAAATCGAGTGAAATATCTTGGGAGAACTTGAACAGCCCCTGGGTGACATCGTACTTGTCGAAGTTCAGGTTGCCGTCATCCGCATTCACCGAGAACACGCCAGGCGCCTCGACCGCGCGCTGGTTGCGGGCAGGCCCCTCGCCGATGACCCCCAAGCCCGGTTCAGGATTGCCGTTCTCATCAAAGCCATTGCTATGCCCCTGGCAAGACGAGATCGCGCACAGGTCCGGATCGAGGTTGGATTTGCCGACCAGGCGGCTGTCGCGATCCTGCATGCGCCACTGCACACCGAGCTCGACCGAGGTGTTGATGGTCCCTGTGACGTCGCCGAAATCGATTTTCAGCGCATACGCTGGCGTCAGAACCGCCAACAGGCCCACTCCCGCAATGACCGCCGCAACCCGACGTGATCGCCCGTCGGCCGGCATCTGCAGCTTGCCCATCCGTGTTGTCTCCAGTCACCACTCGCATCCTGCGGTGGCGTTGTTATGCGGCCGCCGATAACGGCGACCGTGCAATTGTCCTCCACACGCGGATGCTTGGTTTTCCGCGTGCCACCTACCGGTCAATTTACCGAGAATTCAATGCATTGACGGGTAATGAGCTAAACATAAACGAACGTTCACGGGGACTCAAGCGGTATTCAACCCTGTCGAGGCCGTGGGTGGTCCGACTAGAACCGATAACGCGCTCCGAGCTGAGCGAAATCGCGGTCTCTGAGCACGTTGTTGCCTTTCGCTCCCGTGAACCACTGGTAGCCCGCCGTGAACGACAGCGCGTTGCGCACGCGCATCTCCACGTTGACCGAATACTGCTGGCGGCCTTGCACAAAGCGTTCGCCCGGCCCCGGCGACGTGCCGGCGACATCGTGCTTGATCAGGACAACCGGCTCGAAACTGATGCCGGGAAAGACCGACTCATAGCGCAGGATTGCGATCAGGTCGTAGCCGAATGCGTTGCGTGTGGTCCAGTGGCTGGGGTCGGCCTGTTGCGGATTGAAGCGTGCGCCAGAGGGGCCGACCCAGCCGCTGTTTGCCAAGCCGTCTAGGTTGCCGTCGGCACCGGAGCCATCCGCCCCGGCCGAGGCGTGGGTGTACTGGCCCGGCGCCTCGATTTGCAGCTGTTCCAACGGCGGCAGATCGAGAATGTGGCTACCGCCCAACTCCAGCAGAAAGATCACCTGATCGGCGGCAAACCAGTTGCCGGGGCCGAGCACGTAGGTGGCACCGAAGATCCAGTTAATGGTTTGGAAAGGTTCATAGCCGCGAATGTAGTCACCGGGCTGCAGGCCATTGTCGGCGCCGGACCATGCGTCCACGCCGCGATAATTCAGCAGAAACGAAGGGCCGACGAACGCCTGACCGGTGATCGTGGTGACGGTCGTGCCGAGGCCTGGCAGCGACACATCGAGAAAGTCCTCTGCGCTGCCGGGTGTGCAAACCGACGGATCAGCCGTGCACCCGGACGGGAACACCGTCTGCAGGGCCGAAAAGCCGACGTCCACCGTGGAAATCTGCAAGGGGTCTTCCGGTCGATAAACCATCTCGCCCTGGAACGATACATCGCCGATTGCGGTGTTGAACGAGAATCCGAACAGATCGATGTCTTCGGGATATTCGAGCTGGAACTTCACCGTATCCAGCGGATAGGCGGTGCCGCCTTCGCCCGGCTGCGAGTAGCCATCGGGATTGGTTTGCCGTCCTGTGTCTTGCTCCGGCTGGCCCCCGTTGGGGTCATTGGCCGGGTCGCCGCCGGTCTGGATCGCCCAAAGCGCCGACTCGAGATGCGCGGTGGGGCAGTCGGTGAATACCGCCAATGTGTCGGCAAGCTGGCTGCCACTGGGCACGGTGTTCTCCAGGCAGCCGATTTCCCCCGCATAGGCAGACAGGAAGGGCAGGCGGCTGTGGTAGCGCGCGTAGTACAGGTTCAGCTCGGTGCCGGTGAACAGGTCAGGAAAATAAAACGACATCGCGACGCCGTACTGGCCGCCATCCTGGGCTTCGCGCTGGGGGAGCAGTTCCGCCGTCGCGCCGGTCTCGGCCAGGGCCACCAGCAGGGTTTGATTGCCCAGCGCAAGCATCTGGGGGTCTTCCCCGGTCTTCCCCGGTCTTGCCGAAGTTGATGGCGATGGAATTCGCGGAGTTGTGTGTATCCAGATCCACGAACGAGAAGAACGAGCCGGGCGGCGGCACCTGGGCCGGTTCCCATTCGTAGCCGTACCAGGCGGAAATGCCGATGTCGTAGGTCAGGTCGGTTTTGAGCGAGACTGCGCCCAGCGGACGAAAGGTTTCTTCCACATTTAGGTAGGCCGGGCGCATGAATGCATTGGCGTCCAGCGACGAAAATGTGTTGAGGGAGCCGACAGCCAGGTAGGTGGACTCGCCCCAGTTGATCAGCTGCCGGCCGATGGTGACATCGAGATCACGGTCGCCGATGAACGGCAGTCGCGTGTTGAGGTTGAAGTCCAGAACCTGAAAGCCCAGGCCGATCTGCTCCTGCTGGCGGTCGTTGCGTTCCACGAACACGGGCTCCCCGACGCTCAGGCGCCGGTTCGGCGGATCGTCGTCCGGGTAAAGCCCGGAATCGGGGTTGTTGTTGATGGCGTTCTGCGTAATGCGATTCGGGTGGTATTCGAGGCGGTCGTAGTTGGCGAAGTCATAGTGGCCGTAGTAGCGGCCAAAGAACTTCCAGTCCAGGTCGAAGGCCTCGAAGTTCAGCGTGATGTCCTGCGCGATCTTGACCAGGCCCTGGGTGACGTCGTACTTGTCGAAGTTGAGATTGCCATCGTCGTGGTTGATCGAGAACACGCCGGGGGCGTCGACCGCCCGTTGGTTGCGATCCGGTCCCTCGCCGATGACGCCCAGACCGGGCTCCGGATTGCCGTTTTCGTCAAAGCCGTTGCTGTGACCCTGGCAGGAGGAAATCGCGCAGAGCTCCGGGTTCAGGTTGGCTTTGCCGACGAGCCGGCTGTCCCGGTCCTGCATGCGCCACTGCGCCCCGATTTCCATGGACGTGTTGATGGTGGCGGACAGCTCGTCGAAATTGAACTGCAAGGCCGCAGCCGGTGGCGCGGCAGCAAGCGCCAAAATGCCCGCGCCGACCGCTGCGCGGACACGTCCCCTGATCGACAGTGATTCCTGTCTCATTATTGTCTCCTCTTTGTTCCGGCGTTCTGTGACGATCCGGTTTTATTCAGGACTGACGGTCTGACGCCGTTCTAATGCCCTGCTCAGGCGACTGTATTGCGGTCCCCGCCGACGGGCAAGCAACGCCGCTCTTGGAATGGGCTGAAGAAAGCCCCATATTGCCGACGCCCATCGGTGGGCACGGAGAAACTATCGATGCCGATTTACGAATACGTTTGCCGCGATTGCGGCCATGAGCTGGAGGCGTTGCAGCGCCTGTCCGACGCCCCGTTAACCGATTGCCCGTCCTGCGAGGCGGCTGCGTTGCAGAAAAAGGTTTCGGCGGCAGGCTTTCGTCTGAAGGGCGCCGGCTGGTACGAGACCGATTTCAAGTCGTCCGGCAAGCGCAATCTCGCCGGCGATTCGGCCAAATCGGGTGGTGATTCCGATGCCAAGTCGGCGGACAAGGCGCCCGCCGCAAAGACGGACTCGGCGGGTGGGTCGGCGTCAGCCGGCAGCGCGTCCAAGTCCTCCGACAGCAGCTCATCGAGTAGCCAGTCGTCCGGCACCAAATCGTCCGGTACCCAATCTTCAGGCTCATCGACCGCCTCGGCGTGAAACGTCTGTTCCAGCGCTGGTTGCTGGCTGGGGTCGTCATTTGGCTGCCCATCGTCACGACGATTTTCGCCGTGCGGTTTCTGTTGGACCTGCTGGACCACACGGTGGCCTGGATGCCGACAGCCTGGCAGCCGGAAAGCTGGCTGGGGTTCCAGCTGCCGGGTCTGGGCCTCGTGTTCAGCCTGGTCGTTGTCTTGGCAACCGGTGCGCTGGCGGCCAACTGGTTGGGATTGCGGTTGCTGGGCTTTGGCGAGTCTCTGGTCGGCCGTCTGCCGCTGGTCCGGAGCATCTACAAATCGATGAAACGGGTTGCCGAGACGGTGTTCTCGGAGAAAGGCAACGCGTTTCGTGAGGTGTTGCTGTTGGAATATCCCCGGCCGGGATTGTGGGTCATTGGTTTCCGCACCGGCGAAGCGCCGGATGAGGTGGACTTACACACGGGCCGGTCGATGGCGACGGTCTATATCCCGACGACACCGAATCCGACCTCGGGTTTTGTGGTGATGGCCGCCGAGGACGAGCTGATCCGGCTGAAGATGCCGGTGGAGGATGCCTTGCAGCTCATCATCTCGATGGGCGCTGTGCGCCCCGAAGTGACGGCACAAACCGTGGCCGCGATCGACGCCGCAAGGCCTGAACGGTAGAATCGCCGACCTTTTCAAGATGGCTTGCCGACGCATGGGCGTCGCCATCGCCGACAAACGCTCAAGACTCATCTAATGTATCGAACGCATTACTGTGGCCAAGTCACGGTCGCCGCTCTGGACACTTCCATTACCGTTTCCGGCTGGGTACACCGCCGTCGGGATCATGGTGGCGTGATCTTTATCGACCTGCGTGATCGCGAAGGCTTGTTGCAGGTGGTGTTCGATCCAGATGATCCGAGTCTGTTCGCCGATGCCGAGCGCCTGCGTTCGGAGTACGTCATCACGGTCACCGGTCGCGTGCGCCGCCGCCCGCAGGGTACGGTGAACGACAAGTTGGCCAGCGGTGAGGTCGAGGTGTATGCCACCGAGTTGACGCTGCAATCCAAGGCCTTGACGCCGCCGTTCCCGCTGGACGATGACGAGGCCGGCGAGGATGTGCGTCTACGTCACCGGTACATGGATCTGCGCCGCCCGGTGATGCTGGAGCGCCTGCGCCTGCGTTCGAAGGTCAACACCTACCTGCGCGTGTTCATGGATCGCGAAGGCTTCCTCGATGTCGAAACGCCGATCCTGACCCGGTCCACGCCGGAAGGCGCGCGCGACTATCTGGTGCCCAGTCGCACGTTTCCGGGCGAATTCTTTGCATTGCCGCAGTCGCCACAGCTGTTCAAGCAGCTGCTGATGATTTCCGGGTTTGATCGCTACTACCAGATTGCCCGCTGCTTCCGCGACGAAGATTTGCGCGCCGATCGCCAGCCGGAATTCACCCAGCTTGATATCGAAACCTCGTTCATGACCATGGACGAGTTGCTGGCGGTGAACGAGCGCATGATCGGTGGTTTGTTCTCCGAGCTGATGGGCGTGGAGTTTCCGAATCCCATGCCGCGGATGACCTACGCCGATGCCATGCGCCGGTTCGGTTCCGACAAGCCCGATTTGCGCAATCCGCTGGAGTTGGTGGATGTCGCCGACCTGGTCGCCGATACCGAGTTCAAGGTGTTCTCCGGCCCGGCCAAGGATCCCAAGGGCCGTGTCGCCGCGTTGCGCGTGCCGGGCGGATCCAGTCTGTCGCGCAAGCAGATCGATGAGTACACCAAGTTTGTTGGCCGGTACGGCGCCAAGGGCTTGGCGTATGTGAAGGTCGCCGACGCCGCGGCGGGCCGCGAGGGCCTGCAGTCACCGATTCTGAAGTTCCTGTCCGATGATGCCGTTGACGGCATCATGGCGCGCACCGCGGCCGAGACGGGGGATCTGATTTTCTTTGGTGCTGATCGAGCGTCTGTCGTGAACGATGCGCTGGGCGCGCTGCGCCTGGCCGTTGGTCGAGATCTCGGTCTGGTCGAGGATGGCTGGCGTCCGCTGTGGGTCGTCGATTGGCCGATGTTCGAGTGGGATGAGAAAGCTGCGCGGTGGCAGGCCTTGCACCATCCGTTCACGGCGCCGTCTGATGCGGATCCCGCAGCGTTGAAGAACGATCCAGGTGCGGCCATGTCTCAGGCCTATGATTTTGTGCTGAATGGCGTGGAGATCGGCGGCGGCTCGATTCGTATTCACAACCCGGAGATGCAGTCGACCGTGTTCGATGTGCTCGGGATTTCCGAGGAAGAGGCCAGCGCCAAGTTCGGTTTCCTGCTGGAAGCCTTGGCACATGGCGCACCGCCACACGGTGGCATCGCCTACGGCCTGGACCGATTGGTGATGTTGATGACCGGCGCCGACAGCATTCGCGACGTGATTGCGTTCCCGAAAACACAGACAGCCAGCTGCCTGCTAACGCAGGCGCCGGGCGCCGTTGATCCGGCCCAGTTGCGAGAACTGGGTCTGCGCGTGCGCCCGAAACCGACCGAGGAGTCGAACGCGTGAGACAGATTGGAAAAACCCTGATTCCGGCGATTGCCGCGACGCTGCTGCTGGGGGCCTGTGACGGCCTCGGCGACGGCAACCGCCCCGAATCCATCGAGATCGCCCAGGGCGAGGATGGCATCCTGGAAGTGACCGAATGCACCCGGCCGCAACTGTCGATTCGCGCATTTTTCTCCGACGGCAGTTCGGGGGACTTTTCCACCCGGGCCAATTGGCGTAGCACCGATGAATCGGTGGTGCGTATCGGTGATGGCGATATTGCAATTCCTGGCCGCGACACGTTCGTGCCGCGCGGGCAGCTCATTGCCGTCGCGCCCGGAACGGCGAGCGTCTACGCCAATCTGATCGGTCTGGAAGACCGGCTCGACATTGTCGTCAATGAATTGGGAGAGATCAGCATTGATCCTGCGGAATCCACGACGGCGACGGGTTCCACGCGACTGATCAACACGGTCGGCGAGATCAATGGAGAAGAGGTCATCCTGAGCGGCCTGACTCAATGGATGTTCGAGGACCCGGAAGGGGATGCCAGCGCCGAGGACATCGCGACGATCGAGAACGTCGCTGTTGGCAACCTGACGAATGGCTTGCTCACCGGCGTCGGTGAGGGCGAGGTGGTGGCCAGCGGCGTGCTGGACTTCTGTGACCGAGCATCATCGGCCACGACGGTGCGCGTCGCCGAACCCCAGGCCATCGAGTTGCGTCGCGAATACGAGGGCTCGACACAGCTGGTCTCGGGCACCACCGAATTCATGTATCCGTTCGCGCTATTTGAAAACGGCGACGAGCAGGATCTGGAGGGGCAGGTCATCTTCTCCAGCAGCGATGACGAGATTGTCGCCGTCGGCGCGTTCGGCACCGCCCCCAGCCTGATTCTCGCGGGTATTGCCGGGGGACCGGCCGAAGTCACCGCGACGTTCGGGGCAGATGAGCCCGAAGACGGCGAGGACATCGATCTGAGCACGGGGATTACGTCAGCCCCGGTTCCGGTGACCGTGGTCGATGCCACCTTGACCAGCCTTGATATCACGCCCGACACCCCCACGGTAATGTTTGGTGACACGCTGGAATTCGTCGCGACTGGCACGTTCGACAGCGGTGCGTTCACGCAGCCGATTACACGCAGCGTCGGCTGGCGGACGGATGATTCCAGCGTGGCTCAGTTCGGCATCACCTTCCTGACCGCCAACCGGTTCGCACCGGTGCTTGACGAGGCCGGCCAGTCGATCGTCACCGCGACCTACACATTGGAAGATGACTCGGTGGTCGAGGCGACGGAGACGGTTACGATCGAGCCGTCCGTTGATGAAGACGAGGACGAGTCGTCCGATGAGACCGGGTTGAATCCGGACCAGATCTGACAGCGCCCGCAGCGCGGGCGATCAGCGTTGTTTGACGCCTGAGCGGGCGTGGGAGGATAAGCATGGCAGCCACAGCGCTTGCACTGGATACATTCACCGCACTGAGCGACCAGCAGTGCGATGCGCGGATTCGCGCGGCCAAGGCCGCTTTGGGTGATCGCCTGATGATTCTGGGGCATCACTACCAGCGCGACGAAGTCTTCGCCCATGCTGATATCAGTGGCGACTCGCTGAAGCTGTCGGCGATGGCGGCGGAGTCCGACGCCGAATACATTGTGTTCTGTGGCGTGCACTTCATGGCCGAGGTCGCGGACATCCTGACCCGCGACGATCAGATCGTGATCCTGCCCGACCTGGCCGCTGGCTGCTCCATGGCCGACATGGCCAACCTGCGCAACGTGCGGCGGGCCTGGGCAGAACTGCAATCCGTGCTGGATCCGGATGCCGAGGTCACGCCCGTGACCTACATCAACTCGGCGGCCGACCTCAAGGCGTTCTGCGGTGAGCACGGCGGCATCGTCTGCACGTCGTCCAATGCCCGTGGGGTGCTGGACTGGGCATTCTCGCGCCGCGAAAAGGTGTTGTTCTTTCCGGACCAGCACCTGGGTCGCAATACCGGCCATGACATGGGCATTCCGCTTGAGGATATGGTGGTCTGGGACTTCATGCTGCCCATGGGCGGGTTGACGCCGGAACAGATCAACAACGCCAAGATGATTCTCTGGAAGGGCTTTTGCTCCGTGCACCAGATGTTCCAGCCGGCGCATATCGACCGCTTCCGTGAAGCTCATCCGGACGGCCTGGTCATCAGCCATCCTGAGAACAGCTTCGAGGTCTGCCAGAAGTCAGATTTTGTCGGGTCCACCGAGACCATCCTCAAGACCGTTCGCGCGGCTGAGCCGGGCAGCCACTGGCTGGTCGGGACCGAGTTGAACCTGGTCAACCGGCTGCACGACGAGATGAAACCGAAGGGCGTGACCGTGCAGTTCATGTCGCCGACCGTGTGCATGTGTTCGACCATGTTCCGGACCGATCCGCAGCATCTGGCCTGGACGCTGGAATCGATACAGGCCGGCGAGATTGCCAACCGTATCCAGGTGGCGCCCGAGATCGCGCGCCCGGCCAAGGCAGCGCTGGACCTGATGCTCAGCATCACGCGCTAGCCGATCACACTGCGCACCTTCTGGCGGTCCATTCTGGGGTCGGCCTGTGCTGCGCGTTACAATATCTAGTCCCTGTTTCCCGTAGGAGCCCCCATATGTGGCGTAACGTCTCCACTCTGTCTGCCTTTGACCCCGATCTTGCCGCCGCCCTCGATGCCGAGGCTGCCCGTCAGGAGGCGCATATCGAGCTCATTGCATCGGAGAACTACGCCAGTCCTCGGGTGATGACCGCGCAAGGGACGCTGCTGACGAACAAGTACGCCGAGGGCTATCCGGGCCGCCGCTACTACGGTGGCTGTGAACATGTCGATGTGGCCGAGGAACTGGCCATCGACCGCGCCAAACAGCTGTTTGACTGCGAGTTCGCCAACGTGCAGCCGCATTCCGGCGCGCAGGCCAACGCGGCCGTGTTCCTGGCCTTGCTCAAGCCGGGCGAGACCTTCCTGGGAATGAGTCTGGCGCATGGCGGGCATCTGACCCACGGCGCCAAGCCGAACTTCTCCGGCAAGAACTACAACGCCGTTCACTATGAGATCGACCCGGAATCCGGGCTGATCGACTACGAGAAAATCGCCGAAACCGCTCGCCGCGAGCAGCCGAAGATGCTGATCGGTGGATTCTCCGCGTATTCGCGCCGTATCGATTGGGGCAAGATGCGTGCGATCGCCGACGAGGTCGGTGCCAAGTTCATGGTGGACATGGCCCATGTGGCCGGTCTGGTCGCCGCTGGCGAGTACCCCAGTCCGATTCCGCATGCGCATGTCGTGACCACGACCACGCACAAGACGCTGCGCGGTCCGCGGGGCGGCATGATTCTGTCCAATGCCGGTGATCCGGATCTCTACAAGAAGCTCAATTCGGCCGTCTTCCCCGGCACGCAGGGCGGACCACTCATGCATGTGATCGCGGCCAAGGCCGTCGCGTTTGCCGAGGCGCTGGAGCCCGAGTTCAAGGACTACCAGGCCAAGGTTCGCGTCAATGCCCAGGCCATGGGCGAGGTCGTGCTGGAACGTGGCTACAACGTCGTCTCCGGCGGCACTGATAACCATCTGATCCTGGTCAGCATGGTTGGCCGCAATGTGACCGGTCATGACGCGGAAGAGACGCTGGGGCAGGCGCATATCACGGTGAACAAGAATTCGGTCCCCAACGATCCGCGGCCACCGCGGGTTACCAGCGGCTTGCGTCTGGGCTCGCCGGCGTCCACGACGCGGGGCTTCAATGAAGACGACATGCGCAATGTGGCGCACTGGATCTGCGACGTACTCGATGCCTTGGATGCCGAGGATTCGGCCCGAGTCGACCAGACAGTCGACACGGTTCGAGGCAAGGTCGAGGAGCTGTGTGCGCGCTACCCGGTGTACGCCGAACCGGCACCTGTCGCCAAGACCGCCTGAGCAGGCGGCGAGTCTCCGATGCTCTGTCCCTTCTGCGGTACCGGCGATACCCGCGTGGTCGACAGCCGGGTTGTTGCCGAAGAGGCGCAGGTGCGTCGGCGGCGTGAATGCGGAGGCTGCGGGGGCCGGTTCACGACGTTCGAGGTGGCGGAGTTCAAGATGCCGCGTGTGGTCAAGCGGGACGGCAAGCCGGAGCCGTTCAACGAGACCAAGCTTCGCAGCGGGATGGAGCACGCACTGTACAAGCGGCCGGTGAGCGCCGAGCAAATCGAGGCTTCAGTCGCGCAGATCAAGCGCCAGCTTGTCGCCATGAGCGACCGCGATGTTTCGGCCGATGTCGTGGGCAATCTGGTTATGGACACGTTGCGCGAACTGGATCATGTCGCCTATGTGCGTTTCGCGTCGGTTTACCGGTCCTTCGAGGATGTCGATGCCTTCCGCGCTGAGATCGAACGCCTGCAATCCGAGCCCGACCCGGCTGACGTGCGCCGCCATCAGCTCTCGCTGATCGCGGGCGATCGATAGCCCGTGTCCGGCTGACTGCCCAGCCGTCATGCAGTCTCCCAAACTGGCGTGCGACGAGCGATGGATGGCCGAGGCCATTCGGCAGGCCGAGGCTGGCCGGTTCACCGCCCACCCCAATCCACGTGTTGGCTGCGTCATCGTCCGTGACGATGCCTGTGTCGGTGCGGGCGGGCACCGTGCCGCCGGTGAGCCGCACGCCGAACGGGTCGCGCTGAGCCTTGCGGGCGACCGGGCCCAAGGCGCTACCGCCTATGTCACCCTGGAGCCCTGTTCACATTTCGGCCGGACACCGCCCTGTGTGGATGGCCTGATCGAAGCCGGTGTCGGACGCGTTGTTTATGCGGTGGGTGATCCCAACCCGCGGACCTCGGGTCGCGCACGCGGCCGGCTGGAGAAAGCGGGTATTACGGTGGACGCCGGCGTGCTGGCCGACGCCGCCCGTGCACTCAATCCCGGTTTCTTCTCCCGATTCGAGCGCGGACGCCCTTGGGTGCAATTGAAGATGGCGATGAGCCTGGACGGCCGCACCGCAATGGCCAGCGGCGAGAGCCAGTGGATCACCGGCGAGCCGGCCAGGGCCGACGTGCATCGTTTGCGAGCCCGGGCCAGTGCGGTGGCCACCGGCATCGAGACGGTGCTGGTCGACAATCCGCGACTCACGCCGCGCGCGGTCGAGACCGACCGCATGCCCGTGCGTGTGGTGTTCGACAGCCAGTTTCGCACCCCGGCGAACTCTGCCCTCATCGCGGTGGAAAGCCCGGTCTTGCTCATCGGGCGCGCCAATGTGCTGCCCATGGGTCGTTACCCTGATCATGTGACCTGCATTGGCGTGGAGGGTGGAGCACGCGTGGGCCTGCTCGATGCCTTGCAGAACTTGGCGCGGCGTGACATTCACGAGCTGTTCGTGGAATGTGGCCCGACTCTGGCAGGCGCCTTCATTGCCGACAACCTCGTCGACGAGTTGGTGCTCTACATGGCGCCCCGCCTGCTCGGCAACGCTGCGCGTGGCTTGCTGGATCTGCCGGGCGTGGACCATCTAGCGCAGGCGCCGTTGCTGGACGTCAGCGATGTTCGCAAGCTGGGCTCGGACTGGCGTATGATCGCGCGCCCCGTCATGCCCGCAAGTGCACGCTGATCGATGTTCACCGGATTGATTGAAGCCACCGGCGAGGTGGTGGAGCACAGCCGCCGCCCAGGAGGCGATGTCCGGATACGCATTGCCACGCCGCCGGGGTTCACCGACGGGTTGCT
Source organism: Abyssibacter sp. (assembly GCF_964229365.1). NCBI lineage: Bacteria > Pseudomonadati > Pseudomonadota > Gammaproteobacteria > Chromatiales > Oceanococcaceae > Abyssibacter > Abyssibacter sp. Next base: position 24,722 of record NZ_CAXRDQ010000001.1, read on the forward strand.
CGACGGCGCGAGCGTGGCCTGTTCCGGCGCCTGTATGACGGCGCTGGAGATTGCGCCGGACGGATTCTCAGCCGACGTCTCCAACGAGTCGCTGCAGGTCACAACCCTGGGACAATGGCGCACCGGCACGACGATGAACCTTGAACGGTCCCTGACCCTGGAAAAGCCGCTGGGCGGGCATCTGGTGCAGGGGCATGTCGATGGCGTCGCGACGGTTGTCGGTCTCGAGATGGATGCCGCCAGTCGCCGGGTGCGTATCGAGGCACCGCGCGCACTGGCGCGATTCATCGCGTCCAAGGGCTCCGTGGCGTTGGATGGGGTCAGCCTCACGGTGAACGAGGTCAGCGACCAGGTATTTGGCGTCAATCTGATTCCGCATACATGGGAAGTGACGACGCTGGGCCGCTGGGCCGTGGGGATGGCGGTCAATATTGAAGTGGATTTGATGGCGCGCTATGCGCAGCGCCTGCTGGAAACGACAGGACGTTCAACCGATGACTGATTCAATCGAAGACATTCTCGACGAGATTCGCGCCGGCCGCATGGTCGTGATGATGGATGACGAGGACCGCGAGAACGAAGGCGATCTGATCGTCGCCGCCGAGAGCATCACGCCCGAGCAGGTCGCGTTTATCGTGCGGCATTCCAGCGGCATCATCTGCACGCCGATGTCGTCGGATCGCGTCGAGGCGTTGCGCCTGCCGCAAATGGTGCCCGAGAACACCGAATCGCACCGCACGGCCTTCACCGTATCGGTGGACTATCGGCATGGTACGACGACGGGCATTTCCGCCGCCGACCGGGCCGCGACAATTCGCGCGCTGGCCGATCCCGAGTCGCACGAACGCGATTTCAATCGCCCGGGCCATATCTTTCCGCTGCGCGCGGACAAGGGCGGGGTGCTGAGCCGGGCCGGTCACACCGAGGCCACGGTCGATCTCATGCGACTCGCCGGCAAGCGACCCTGCGGGGTGATCTGCGAAATCGTCAACGACGACGGCACGATGAAGCGGGCACCGGATCTGATTGCGTTCGCCAAGGAGCATGGGCTCAAGATTGGCACCATCGCGGATCTTATCCGCTACCGTTTGGCCAACGAGCGCACGATCTCTCGGGTGGCGTCGCAGGAAGTGCAGACCCCTCACGGACCGTTTCAGCTGGTGGTCTACGAAGACCAGATCGACAACTGCCTACATTTGGCGATGGTGCGGGGCCAGCCCAGTCCCGAGCGGCCGACGCTGGTTCGGGTCCACGTCCGTAACACCCTGGCCGATCTGCTCAAGATCCAGCACGCCAGTTTCGGCTGGCCGCTGGAAAACGCGCTCAAGCGCGTGGCCGAGGAGGGCGAGGGTGTCGTCGTGATCCTGCGGATGCCGGAAACCCCGGCGGAAATGGTCGCGCGCGTCAGTGGCCTGGATAATCCCGAATCGCAACCTGAGTCCGAGGCATCGGAACAGGAACTGCGCACCTATGGGCTGGGCGCGCAGATACTGTCCAATCTCGGCGTTCGTCAGATGCGGGTGCTATCCGCACCGAAACGTCTATCCGCAATTTCAGGATTCGACCTGGAGGTCATCGAATATGTCCAGTGATCATCGCGCCCGGTCCACGCAGACACGCGCGGACTTCGGCGTCCCCGTCATCGCGCTGGATCAGGATGTCTCGGACGCCCGCATCGGCATCATCGCCACGAGCTGGGCGGTGGATATCATCGATAACCTGGTCGAGGGCGCGATCGCGACCTTGCACGAGGCGGGCATTTCGTCGTCGTCCATACGCTTTGTTCGCGTGCCCGGCGCGTTCGAGATTCCGCATGCCGCCGACGGAATGGCGGGAACCGGGCGTTTCCACGGCCTCATCGCCTTGGGCGCGGTCATCCGTGGCGAAACGCCGCATTTCGATTTTGTCGCCGGCGAATGTGCCCGCGGAGTGCAGGACATTGCCATCAAGCGCGAGCTGCCGATCGGCTTCGGCGTGCTGACGGTCGACACCATCGAGCAGGCCCAGGCGCGCGCCACGCCGGATAACAACAAGGGACGCGAGGCCGCCGATGCCATGCTGGACATGATGCGTTTTGATCGCGCCATGCGGCTGCTGTGAGCGAACCCGATACCAAGAAGAAGCGGCCGAATCGGCGCCACTGGACGCGGCGGCTGCTCGTTCAGGCGCTGTACCAATGGCGTCTGGCCGATACCGAGCTGACAGCCCTGCTGGCGGAGTTCCGCACGTCGGAGGACATGCGCAGCGCCGACCCGGACTGGTTTGCCGACGCCCTGCGCAGCATCCTCAACGATGCGGGGCCGCTGGCCAGCCAGTTGTCCGTGCACCTCGACCGGCCCTGGGAGCAGATTGACCCGGTGGAGCAGGGCGTGCTGCTGCTGGGGGCGTACGAACTGACCCAGGAATTCGGCACCCCCTATCGCGTGGTGATCACCGAAGGCGTGGAACTGGCACGCCTGTTCGGCGCACAGGACAGTCATCGATATATCAACGGCGTGTTGGACCGAATTGCGCGCGAGGCACGGGCCGTCGAGGTCAAGGCGCCTCGGTCTTAATGGGCGAGTTCGACCTAATCGCGCGGCATTTTTCCCGACCCGCGCAGTCGGACAGCGTGGAGGTCGGCATAGGGGATGATGCGGCGGTCTTGCGGCCGACCCCTAGCGCCAGCCTGGTGGTGTCTACCGACACGTTGGTGGAGGGGCGCCACTTTCGCAGCGGTGTCGATCCGGAGGCCCTGGGTTGGAAGGCCGCCATGGTGAGCCTCAGCGACATTGCGGCCATGGGCGGGTTTCCGCGCTGGCTGACGCTCGCGCTGACGCTGCCCGAAGCCGACGATCACTGGGTGGCCGGATTCGCCGCCGGTTTTCGGGCTGCCGCGACCTCCTGCCAGGCCGAACTGGTCGGTGGCGATATCACGCGCGGTCCGCTGACCATCGGCGTCACTGCCTTGGGTGAATGTCTTGATGCGCCCCTGACCCGCAGCGCCGCGCGGCTCGGCGATGTTCTGGTGCTAACCGGCGCGACCGGCGGAGCCGCCGCCGCGTTGGCACTGCTGGAGAGCGTCACCGAAGAAGACATCCCGCCCTCGCTGCTGCATCGCTTGGATCGACCGGTTGCACGCGTCGCTGCCGGGCGCGCGGCGCGCGGCTTGGCACATGCTGCGATCGATGTGTCCGACGGTCTGTTGGCTGATCTACGGCATGTGCTCGACGCCTCCGGCGTGGGCGCACGCTTGAATGCCAACGCGCTGACCCCGGATACGGACCTGCAGGCCGCTGCCACACGCACCGGCCGTGCGGCGGCGCAGTGGATGTGGGCGGGTGGAGATGACTACGAGCTGCTCGTGGCCGTACCGCCGACCCATGCGCGTACGCTGCTCGAAATCTGGCGTGAGCAAGGGCTGCAACCCATCGAAATCGGCCGCGTCACCGAGGCCTCCGGTCTGCACTGGGCCGGCGACGCGCCGACGATGGATCCCGTATCCTCCGGTTACCAGCACTTCTAGCCGATCTGATTCATCCGCATGAAACCACGTCCTCCGCACCGTTTGATCCTGACCACGCCCGTTCACTTCTGGGCGTTCGGATTCGGCAGTGGTCTGGCGCCGGTGGCACCCGGCACGTTCGGCAGTCTCGTCGGGCTGATCGTGTACGCGCTAGTCGGCTGGCTGCCTCGTGAGTTGTTCTGGGCGCTGATCGCCGTTGGCTTTCTGTTCGGGCTCTACGTCTGTGGCGCCAGCGCCCGCATGCTCCGTGTTCATGACGACCCCGGCATCGTCTGGGACGAGATCGTGGGCATCCTGATCGCGCTGATCCCGCTGAACATGGCGATCCCTCAGATGTTCGGCCCGCTGCCGATATGGGCCTGGGCGCTCATCACCTTCGTCTGGTTTCGCGTATTCGACATCCTCAAACCCTGGCCGATTCGCTGGATCGACCGCCATGTTGATGGTGGCACCGGGATCATGCTGGATGACGCGCTTGCAGGGGTTTACGCGGCCTTATTGACCGTGCTGACCGGCTGGCCAGTGGCCTGGATCGCCGGACTGTTTGGCTGAGCCATGGCGCCGGGTGCTTCCCAGTCGGGATGCCCCCACAAATACCGCAGCCGCTCACTCACCCGTAAGCCGGGGCGGCTTGCCTGCCGCCACATGTAGCGCCACTCCTGGAACGTCAGCGTGATCGGATTGTGGGTGGTGATCTGGCGCCGCGTGATGCCGTACTCGCAGGGCATATCGTCCCGCTCCTCGACAAAGGTTCCGAACAGCCGATCCCAGATGATCAGTACGCCGCCGAAGTTGCGGTCGACGTACAAGTCGTTGCGGGCGTGATGCACGCGATGATGCGACGGCGTGTTCAACAGGAACTCGATCCAGGCCGGCAGCTTGTGCACCGCCTGCGTGTGGACGAAGAACTGGTAGCCGAGGTTGATGCCCACCACCAGAACGACCCACTGCGGTTCAAAGCCGATCCACGCCAACGGCAGCCAGAACACCCACATGCCGGAAATCGGGTACGTGAGGCTTTGCCGGAAGGCTGTGGACAGGTTCAGGCGTTCCGAAGAGTGATGCGTGACATGCGACGCCCACATCCAGCGCATGCCGTGGCTGACGCGGTGGAACCAGTAGTAGAAGAAATCCTGGGCCAGGAACAGCGCCGCTACCGTCCAAACGCCGGTTTGCAGATCGAGCAGCCTAAATTGGTAGACCAGGGTGTAGAGCCCGAGCAGCACCAGCCACGCCAGACCATCGGCCAGCTGGTGCATCCCCGCCAGAGTCATGTTCGAGAGCGTGTCGCGCCATGTGTACATGGCCACGCCTCGGCGACGCCAGTACAGGGCCTCCCACAGCATGCAGCCGTAGAAGATGGGCGCCAGGGCGAGCAGGATCAACGATTCCATCAGGTCCTCCAGTGGCCGCGCTGATCCCGCGCCGACAACCCGCCGGTTCAGGCTAGCGAGGCGGCGTAGCGGCTCAAGCCCTTGCTGATTGCGGTCTCGAGCTGCTTGCGGATCAGGCCTCCCGTCAGCGGGTAGCGGCCATCAAATAAGATTTCGTAGTGCAGGCGGGAGCCGGTGCCCGTGTCCTCGAACAGCATGATTCCGCGGTGGTTCTTGATCGGTGCCTTGGTGGTCACGGTGTACTCCATGCGCTCGGGTGCTTCGAAACGCACCACCGTTTCCTCGAACGAAAGCGGACCGATCGTGACCTTGCGAACGGAATGCAGCCCGTTCGTGGCATCGTCGCCATCCTTGATGCGAACCATCTTCGCGCCGAGAATCGGCCCAACCTTGTTGTGATCGGTCAAATGCGCAAAAACCGTCTCGCGCGGCGCAGCAAAATCCTGCGTAATGGCAATCCGTTGCTTGGGCATACCTGTCTCCTTCCTGATTGAATGGTGTCTAAACATAGCTTGTACATCTTGACCGCGCGCGCCGCGTACTTTGCCGCCGGTGCCAGCATGATGCCGGCCTGGCGGTTTCTGGTGCGCCCGCCGGTCGGGTTTTGATGCCGTCGGTTTCCGCCGCCTACCTGCAATCCATCCTCGATTATGCGGATCGGGCGGGTGGTGATTCGCGAGCCTTGCTGAGCGCCATCGAACTGGACGCCGCGATGCTTGGCGACCCGAACGCGCGCATCGACGGACGGCGGTTTGCGCATCTGTTCGATTTGGCGGCTGCCCAACTGGATGATCCTGACCTGGGCCTGCACGTGGGCGCGGCGATTAAGCCAGGCCACTACGGCGTGTTGGGGTACGTCGTGATGAGTTGCGACACCTTGGGTGACGCGCTGGCACGGCATCTGCGCTACCAAGCCCTGGTGGCGGATATCGGTGAGGCGAGGCTGGAGCCTGTCGACGGTGGTCGACTGCGCCTGCAGTGGACCACCCAGGCCCCGCCGACGCGCCAGCTCGCGGAGCATAATCTCGCCGGCTGGGTCACGTATGCCCGCTGGATCACCGCCGACACGTCGAACCCGGACGCAGTTTTGCTCCCGCATCCCGCGCCGGCCACGACCGACGCGCACCAGGCCCTGTTTCGATGCCCGGTCCATTTTGATGCCGGCGTAACGGCCCTGGAGTTTCCGGCCAAGCTGCTCGGCACCCGAATCGTCCAGGCCGACCCCGGCCTTCGCGCGCAGATGGATCGGTATGCACATCGGCTGCTCGATGAGTATGCGTCCGCCACCTCGCTGGAAGGGCAGCTTCGGCATTGGCTGCGGCAGCATCTGACCTCGGGCGATTGCCACCTGGACAACGCTGCCGTGTTTGCGCGGCTGTCTGCGCGCACCCTGCAGCGGCGTCTGTCAGACGAGGGCTGGACCTATCATCGTCTGGTCGACGACACGCGCCGCCAGCTCGCGGTCGACCTGATTTGCAGCGAGCAGCTCGCGGGCGCAGAGCTTGCGTTCATGCTTGGCTTTTCGGATCAGACGGCCTTCGTTCGGGCGTTTCGGCGCTGGTTTGGGATAACGCCTGGCCAGGCTCGCGACAATCCGCAGCAATTGCTTGCGAATTCGAGTCAAATGAGCTTGGATTGACCGTCGAAACAGGCGTGCCGCCGCCATGAAACCGCCGCTGTGTGGCCGGGCGCCCGAGCGATAAAAAATGTCCATCGATACGGAAGAGACTTGAGCACTGATTCGCCGCCCCCGAGCGTTAACCTGCCCGGCACCGGTCCCATGCAACTGTTGCTGGTCGAGGACTCCAAGTTCGACGCCCGCCTGATCGAAACCTTTCTGTCGATGGCAGAGTTTCCCCGTGGGCTGGAAGTGCAGCATGTCAGCCGCCTGTCCGAGGCGCGGCAGGCGCTGGAGCAGCAGTCCATCGACTGTGTGCTACTTGATCTCGGGCTGCCGGACGGCGAAGGCCTCGGCAATATCGAGGCGATTACGCAGGTGTCTCCCGACACCGCCATCATCGTGTTGACCGGCCTCAAGAACGACACCATCGCCACGACTGCCTTGCAGCAGGGCGCGCAGGATTACATCGTCAAGGGCGATTACGAAGACGGCGATGCGCTGCTGCGCACGATTCGTTACGCCATCGAGCGACGGGCGAAGGAGGTCAAGGAGTCACAGGCCGTCCGCCGGGCGTCCGAGGACCTCATTCGCAGCATCGTCACCGCCGTACCCGACGGCTTGGTCACGGTGCGAGAGGGCGGGTTAATCGAGACCGTGAATCCGGCCATGGTGCGCATGTTCGGCTACAGCATCGGAGAATTGGTCGGCAGCAAGATCCACGAACTCAGCGCCATCACACAACAGCGCCCGGTGCAGGCGCTGATGGAGAGCGTGCTGGCAGATACCGCACGCGACGAGGATCGCAATGACCGTGAAGGCATCGGGCGGCGTAAAGATGGGAGCGAGTTTCCGATTGAGGTCTCGATCGGTCGGATGATGGCCGATGGCAGCCCCATGGTCGTCTGCGCCATTCGCGACATCACCGAACGCAAGAAGGCCGAAGAAAGTCTGGAGGCGGCGCGCGAGCAGTTGCTGGTGTCTGAAAAGTTGGCGTCGCTGGGGGGATTGGTCGCCGGAGTTGCACACGAGATCAACACGCCGATCGGCATCGGCGTGACCGCCGCCAGTCATCTGCAGGAACAAACCGAGGACCTGGTCGAACGGATGGCCAGCGGACAGCTAAAAAAATCGCAACTGGAAGCCTACGTGCAGATGGCGAGTGACAGCGCAGGGATACTGCTGGGCAACCTGCGTCGCGCCGCCGAACTGATCCAGGGCTTCAAGCAAGTGGCGGTCGATCAGTCCAGCGACGAGCGGCGCAGCTTCGAGGTGCGGCCGTACCTCGATGATGTGTTGCTTTCGTTGGCCCCGAACGTGCGCAAGACACCGCATAAGCTCGAGTTTTCTTGCGAGGAGGGGTTGAGACTGTTGGGCCATCCTGGCAATTGGTCTCAAATAGTGACCAATTTGGTCATGAATGCGCTATTGCACGCATTTGAGTCTGACAAGCCCGGCACGATGACGCTCGCCGTCCGTCGGGTAGACGGGCGTGTTTTGATGACGTTTGCCGACGATGGGCGCGGAATTCCGCCAGATCACCTCAAACAGATCTTCGATCCATTCTTCACGACACGTCGGGGTCAGGGCGGGAGCGGACTTGGACTGCATGTTGTGTACAACTTGGCTACGCAAGCCATGGACGGACGCGTGAGCTGCGAAAGCGAACTCGGGAAGGGGACGCGCTTCGCATTCGACTTTCCGTACGTTCCAGGGGCGCCGTGATGGAAGACGATCTTGTATTTGCCGCCGACGATGACTCGCAAGAGTTGTCCGGTGAGTTGGCGCGATGGCCATTGCTGATCGTCGACGACGAGGAAGAAGTTCACGCGGTGACCAAGCTGGCGCTCAGCGGTTTCGAGTTTGCCGGTCGCGGACTGGAATTCGTCTCCGCGCATTCGGCGGCCCAGGCGCGCGAGGTGCTGCGTGAGCGACGCGACATCGCGGTTGTTCTGCTGGATGTCGTGATGGAAACCGATCACGCCGGCCTGGAAGTTGCAGATTTCATTCGCAATGTCATTGAGAACCGGTTTGCCCGCATCGTGCTACGCACCGGTCAGCCGGGGCAGGCACCTGAGCGCGAAGTCATTCGCCGCTACGACATCAACGATTACAAGGAAAAGACCGAACTCACGGCGAAAAAGCTGTTCACCGTGGTGTACACCGCCCTGCGCTCGTACCGCGATCTACTGGCGTTGGAGGCCAATCGGCGTGGCCTGCTGCAGGTTGTGCAGGCGTCCGCCAATCTGTTCAGGACCGAATCGGTCGAGCAATTTGTTCAGGGCGTGCTGGAGCAGGTGGCAGCGTTGATCTACGACTCGGCCGACATGCTTTACGTGAGTTCCAGCGTGGCGACCGTGCGCGAAGGTGACGAAGAGCGCATCGTCGCCGCCACCGGGCGTTTCTCCGAGCTGGTGGGTAGCAAGCCACAGGAGGCGCTCGCCCATTTCGACTACCATAACCTGACGCTGGCGCTCCGCAAACAGCGCAATATCGTCACCCCGGAACATTTTTCAGGGTTCTTCGAATCCAGCGGGGGCGGGCAGCACCTGCTGTATATCTCTGGCCCTGCCACCATGTCGCGGCCCGACCAGGAGCTGGTCGACATGTTCCTGCGCAGCGTGGCGCTGGCCTACGAGGCCATGCTGCATCGAATCGAAATCGAATCCGCGAAGCGCGATGGTGGGTGACGCTGCGGGCTAGCCGCCTGCGAAATCAAGGAAACGCTGATCTATTCCCGCCGCCAAGTTGCCGCCTGAAAACAGGCCAGGCAAGGCGCGAGAAGCGAGGTTTGGTCATTCCAAATAAGCGCCGAGTAACGCCGCATGGCCTGTTTTCAGGCGCAATCCGTACGGAACGGGCCGGTTTTCCCGCAAGCCTGCGTTGTCGTTCGCTTATTTGGAACGACCAAACCGCACTCACTCCGCCTGAGCTTGCGCGAAAACCAGCTCCGTCTTGGTGGTGTGCATAGATCAGTGTTTCCTTAACGGGAGACCATTGCACGCTGCATCTCGCAGGCGGTCAGTGTGTTCGCCATGAGCATCGCGACCGTCATCGGCCCCACGCCGCCCGGCACCGGGGTGATCCACGCCGCGCGCTCACGGGCGACGTCGAACTCCACGTCACCGACCAGCTTGCCGTCGGCCCGCCGGTTGATGCCCACATCGATCACCACGGCGCCCGGCTTGATCCAGGCGCCCTTGACCAGGCCCGGTTTGCCCGCTGCGGCGATCACGATGTCGCCGCGCGCGACTTCCTCATCCAGTCGTTCGGTGAAGCGATGAGTGACCGTGACCGTGGCACCGGCGAGCAGGAGTTCCATCGCCATGGGACGGCCAACAATGTTCGAGGCGCCGACCACGACCGCGCGTTTGCCACGCACCGGCAAGCCACTTTGTTCCAGCAGCGTCATCACCCCCAGCGGAGTGCAGGGACGCAGTGCCGGTATCCGCTGCGCAAGCCGACCCACGTTGTACGGGTGAAACCCGTCGACATCCTTGCGCGGGTCGATCCGTTCGATGATCGCCGTCGGGTCGATATGGGCGGGCAGGGGCAGCTGAACGAGAATGCCGTGGACCGAATCGTCCGCGTTGAGCGCATCAATGCGCGCGATTAGTTCGGACTGCGTGGTTTCGGCCGGAAAATCGATGCCAACCGATCCGAAATTCAGCCGTTCGCAGGTCCTGCGTTTTGACCCCACATAGGTCTGAGACGCGGGATCGGCTCCCACGAGTACGACCGCAAGGCAGGGCCGCTGCAGATCCGGGCGCTGTTCTAGGGTCGTCCGTACGCGCTCCAGCACCGCATCGGCGATCGCACGTCCATCAATCAGTTGGGCTGTCATTCACAGGGCAGGCTCGTGGCGCAGATGAAATTGTCGCATGCGGGCTCCACCGACGGCTATGCGTCAGCCGCCAAAATGCGTCCCGCATTCGGGTTTGGACCTGCTACAATCCGCGGCCCGTTCGGCGGGTTCGCCGATGCGAAGGACGGGTAGCAGCCCGACTGCAAAAGTGCATCGACGAAGAGGCAAGTGATCGGCCTCGGTGGCACCACCACCAAACACGATCGCCAGTGTCGGGGCGTAGCGCAGCCTGGTAGCGCATCTGCTTTGGGAGCAGAGGGTCGGGGGTTCAAATCCCTCCGCCCCGACCATTTTTCTTCTTTATTCTCAACGCCTTATTGTTGTTGAGAATGATTCTCTGGCGACATTCAGTCCGACTCAGAGCCGATTGACACGCTGATCCTTGGGGCCTCACGCCTCGAGTTGAGCCCCCCGCCGTGTCTCACCCTTCTGCGCGATGGCTGGACCATGCGAGTGTTGAGTGAGCGAGGCCGCCCTGAGGCGCCGCTAATGAGTCGTGAGCATTGACTTGGTCGGTGGCCGAGAGCGGTGGATTTGTTGGCTTATGACCATCCGGAACCTGATGCGTAGAGCAGACGGTCAGACGGTCCAGTTCTCCAGCCTGATTCCTGGCACGCGACTGAACTCCCGCTGGTTGTTCGTCACGACCACCAGTCCCCTGGATCGGGCGTGTCCGGCAATCATTTGGTCATAGGGGCCAATTGGCATTCCCTGTCGGGCGAGCACCGCGCGAATCTCGCCTGCGTGCATGGCCGCGTTTGAATCGAAATCCAGGATGTCCAGTCTCGCGAGAAAGCCGTCTACTTCCCGCAAATTTCGCGATGGGTTTGAAGATTTCTCTGCGCCATACACCAGTTCCATCTGAGTGATCGCGGACACGCACATGTGTCCGTCGTGCTCGTTGAATGCACGCCGGACAGCGTCAGGCTTATTCTTGATGGTGTAGATGCAGGTGTCGGTATCCAGCATAAACTTGAGCATTCAGAGTCCTTCACGCGCCTGGTCCGCCGGCTGATCCCGCTCGCTCATGAAGTCGTCGCTAACCCCTTCCCCTGCGAACCAACTATCCCAGGACTCACCGGCGGGCACGATGAGACGCCCCCTTCCGATGGGGATGATGTCCACCTGTTTGACTGACTCCGGCAGTGCCACTGCCTTTGGCATACGCACAGCTTGGCTACGGTTGCTCTTGAACACGCCACCTCTTTCCATCTTCGCTCACCTTGGATATACGACAGACATATCCATTTTGGCCCTGACTTGGGATATGTCAATAGGATATGCGGGCGCGATTGAGTCACGAACGTCTCCTGTTGCAACACGGTCGACGCACTGATCCAACCTCTCGTGGACGATGAAAGCGGACATGTCGAGCCAGTACCTGTGCCGCTTGTTCCAGTACATGGATGACAAGGGGCTGGGTGTGATCACGCCCCGCGACCATGGCAATCACCGTCTGGACGAGAACCTGCTCGGCCAGTTGACCGCCGGCTACATCCAGCGCGCCGAGCACCTGTTGCCGCGGCAGGGGAAGGCCAAGCCCTGGATCGTCCGCAACAACTACGCTGAAGACAAGCAGATGATGCTGCGTACACCGATTGCCGACAGTGCGCTGGAAGAAGTGCCGAAGAAGCTGGCGGCGCCGAATCAGGGCAGGCCTGCCGGCAAGCTGGCCGATGCGGCGTAGCGCCGGGTCATGAGCGAGCAGGCACTCCCGACACTGTTGCTTGTCCATGGCGCCTGGCATGGGGCGTGGTGCTGGGAACAGCAGTTCGCACCTTGGCTGCGTGAGCAGGGCCACGATGTCGTCACCATGGACCTGCCGGGCCACGGCAAGCCGGGCCCCGAACGCATCGAGTGGTTTTCGCTGACCGACTATGCCGATGCCGTTGAGGCGAAGCTACGTGGACTGGGCAGGCCGGTGATTGTTGCAGGCCATTCGATGGGCGGGATGGTGGTTCAGAAGTTGATGGAGCGGCGGCCGGCCAACCTGGCCGCTGCCGTGCTGGTGGCCTCCGCGCCGCCTGGCGGGGTCATCGGTGTGGTGCTCCACCTGTTGAAATCCCGTCCGCTGGCGCTGCTGCGGACCAGCCTGACGGCCGACCTGTATCACCTCGTCCGGTCGCCCGAACTGGCCCACGCCCTGTTCTATAGCGACCGGTTGCCGGATGAACTTGCCGAGCAATACTGGCAACCGCTGCAGAATGAATCGTTCCGGGCATTTCTCGACATGCTGGCACTGGGCCTTCCGAAGCCCAGGCGGGCGGACGCTGCCTTGCCCAAGCGCGTGATCGGGGGCGGCCTCGACACGATATTTCCTCCCGATGATGTGCGGCGCACCGCCGCCGCCTATGGCGTTGATCCGATCATCTATCCGGATATGGCGCACAACCTGATGCTGGACGTCGGCTGGGAGCAGGTGGCAGAGGACTTGTCAGAATGGGTCTCGGGGCGTTGGCCGCGTCCGGGCTGACCGGCGGGAACGCGGCGGCAGCAGGGCGTGTTGCAGGGTTCGGCTAGAAAGCAGGTGCACCCAAACCGGCGATGCCGCTACCCGACCTTTCTCCGCGGCCGCAGGCGCCACCGCTTCAGTTCTTCGTATTTGAACGGGTTGCCTTGCCTGCGCACGAGCACGTAGGAGTTCAACACCCATTCCACCGGCTCAATCTGGATCGAGGGTAGATCCGTTGGTGCCCGGTAGGAAATCGTGACCTGCGGACGGTTTCTGAACGGCAGGTCTAGACCGTGGGCCTTCATCGCGCTCCGCACCGACGAGAGCAAATCCGCAAAGCCGGGCGGCTCTCCATGGGTGAGGAAGGAGCACAGCTCGCCGCCCGAACTGCTGATCCGATCGAAACGCATCAGCACGGGGTCGGCAACAATGGCATTGCCCACCCCAATCAGGGTTTCCAGCGTGCGTGGCGTGTCCTCATGGATGCCCGACAGCAACTGATGCCAGCGTTCGGGGGCGAACAGGGCGGACACCAACCGGTCTGACAGACCTGCATGGTCGACTGCCGCCTCCATCGCGCTTCGAACAGCGGGTGGGGGCTTGGCCATCATGATCAGACCGCCTAGCGGCATGACTGCGACATCGCCTGGTCAAAGCTGCCGTCTTTGTCCCCGCCGGGCGCTCGCGTCACGAGGCGCGGCCGCAACAGGGACGGCTGCCGCTGGCGACCGTGCGTTACCTTCGATGTTCGAGGATCGTTCAAGAACTCTGCAGTGTTGCTCGGCTCCAGCCCGTGGACGCGTGTTCATTGGGTCAGATCGCAACTGCGTGCTGCGATCTTTCCAGATGGCGTCGTTAGAGTGTGACCGATCCACCCAGGTGCGAGTCAAGTGTGCGCCCTGGCAGCTCAACCTTATCCGCTGCACATCGCCTGGCATCGCCGACGGAGTCGGGACCCGGCCACGCGGCCGGGCGCTTCCTTGGCTACGCCGCCTTGGTCGACTCGAGGAAGTCCTGGGCGAAGCGTTGCAGCACGCCGCCAGCCTCATAGATTGAGGCCTCTTCGCCTGTGTCCAGCCGGCACTTGACCGGCACGTCCAAGGTTTCGCCGTTTTCACGATGCACGACCAGCGTCAACATGGCACCGGGAGCACGCTCGCCGATTACGTCGTAGGTCTCGGAGCCGTCCAGGCCCAGCGTCTTGCGGGTGGTGCCGTCTTCGAACTGCAGCGGCAGCACGCCCATCCCGACCAGGTTGGTGCGGTGAATACGTTCGAAGCCTTCGGCGACGATAGCCTCCACACCGGCCAGCCGCACGCCCTTGGCGGCCCAGTCGCGCGATGAGCCCTGGCCGTAGTCGGCGCCGGCGACGATGATCAGCGGCTGTTTGCGCTGCATGTAGGCCTCGATGACCTCCCACATGCGCATGGTCTTGCCTTCCGGTTCCAGCCGCGCCAGCGAGCCTTGGATCACCTCGCCGCTGTCGTCCTTGACCATCTCATTGTAAAACTTGGGATTGGCGAAGGTCGCACGCTGGGCGGTCAGGTGATCTCCGCGGTGGGTGGCGTAGGAGTTGAAGTCCTCCTCTGGAAGGCCCATTTTGGCGAGGTACTCGCCGGCCGCGCTGCTCGCCAGAATCGCGTTGGATGGCGACAGGTGATCGGTGGTGATGTTGTCGCCACAGACCGCCAGCGGTCGCATGCCCTGGAGCGTGCGTTCAGCCGCCAGCGCGCCTTCCCAGTAGGGCGGACGACGAATGTAGGTGCTCATCGGGCGCCAGTCGTACAGCGGGCTGATGTTCTCGTCCTTGATGACCTTGAAGTTGAACATTGGCTCGTAGACGCGGGTGAAGTGCTCCGGCTTGACGCTTTGCTTGATCGTGGCGTCGATCTCTTCATCCGTCGGCCACAGGTCCTTCAGCGTGATGTCGTTGCCGTCGGCGTCCACGCCGAGCACGTCCTTTTCGATATCGAAACGGATGGTGCCGGCGATGGCGTAGGCGACGACCAGCGGCGGCGAGGCGAGGAACGCCTGCTTGGCATAGGGGTGGATGCGGCCGTCGAAATTGCGGTTGCCCGAGAGCACGGCCACCGAGTAGAGGTCCTTGTCGATGATCTCCTGCTGGATTTTCGGGTCCAGCGCGCCGCTCATGCCGTTGCAGGTCGTGCAGGCAAAGGCGACGATGCCGAAGCCTAGCTGGTTCAGCTCGTCCTGCAGTCCGGCTTCCTCCATGTACAGCTGCACGGCTTTGGAGCCGGGCGCGAACGAGGACTTGACCCAGGGCTTGCGGGTCAGGCCAGCGGCGTTGGCCTTCTTGGCCAGCAGGCCGGCGGCGACGACATTGCGCGGATTCGACGTATTCGTGCAGCTGGTAATCGCGGCGATGATCACCGCGCCATCCGGCATGGACCCATCGCTGGGCAGATCCCACGGCCCGGCCACTTGCCGTGCCGCAAGATCAGCCGTTGGCAGGCGGCGATGCGGGTTCGACGGGCCGGCCAGGGTGCGGGTGACGCTGGACAGGTCGAAGCTCAGCACGCGCTCGTACTCGGCCGTGTCCAGCGCATCGGCCCACAGGCCGGTGGTCTTGGCGTAGTGCTCCACGAGAGCCACCTGCTTGGAATCGCGGCCGGTCAGCGTCAGGTATTCGATGGTCTGCTCGTCGATGTAGAACATCGCGGCGGTGGCGCCGTACTCGGGTGTCATGTTCGAGATCGTCGCGCGATCGCCAAGCGTCAGCGCGCGCGCGCCCTCGCCATAGAACTCCAGATACGCGCCCACGACCTTTGTGTTGCGCAGAAACTCGGTGATGGCCAGCACGATGTCGGTGCTGGTGATGCCGGGTTGCGGCTTGCCGGTCAGCTCCACGCCGATGATGTCGGGCAGGCGCATGTAGCTGGCGCGCCCGAGCATGACGGACTCGGCTTCCAGCCCGCCGACGCCGATGGCGATGACGCCCAGGGCATCAACATGTGGGGTGTGGCTGTCGGTGCCGACCAGGGTGTCGGGGAAGGCAACGCCGTCGCGGGCGTGGATCACCGGCGACATCCGTTCCAGATTGATCTGATGCATGATGCCGTTGCCCGGTGGCACCACGTCGATGTTCTTGAAGGCTTTCTTCGTCCAGTTGATGAAGTGGAAGCGGTCTTCGTTACGGCGGTCCTCGATGGCGCGGTTCTTCTCGAAGGCATCCTTCTCGAAACCGGCGTGTTCCACGGCCAGCGAGTGGTCGACGATGAGCTGCGTGGGAACGACCGGGTTGACCAGCGACGGATCGCCACCTTTCTCCGCAATCGCGTCCCGCAGCCCGGCCAGATCGACCAGGGCGGTCTGCCCCAGAATGTCATGACAGACGACACGGGTCGGGAACCACGGAAAGTCGAGATCGCGCTTGCGCTCGATGAGCTGTTTCAGCGAGTCGGTGAGCGTCGCCGGACTGCAGCGCCGCACGAGGTTCTCGGCCAGCACGCGCGAGGTGTACGGCAGGGTGTCATACGATCCGGCTGCGATGGCCTCGACGGCCTCTCGGGTGTCGTAATAGTCGAGCTCGGTGCCGGAAAGCGGCTTGCGGTGTGCGGTGTTGGTCATGGTCGTCTGTCTCTCGGCTGGCTGCCGGTGGCATGCCACGGACTCGCTGTGAATACGTCCGAGTACGCCCCGCGGAGGCATCTCTGCCGCCGCGGGTTCGTGGCACGCCACCGCCAGCCGATATGGGCGGTGGGGTTGGGAATCAGCTGCGCTTTTCGATCGGCACGAATTCCAGATTCTCCGGCCCGGTGTAGTTGGCGCTGGGGCGGATGATCTTGCCGTCGACGCGTTGTTCGATGATGTGCGCGCTCCAGCCGGCCGTGCGCGCGATGACGAACAGCGGCGTGAACATGTTCGTCGGCACACCCATCATGTGGTAGCTGACGGCGCTGAACCAGTCGAGGTTCGGGAACATCTTCTTGGCGTCCAGCATCACCGATTCCAGACGTTCGGCGATGTCGAACATCTTCATCGAACCCTGTTCCTGCGACAGTTCCTTGGCGACCTTCTTGATCACCACGTTACGCGGATCGGAGATCGTATAGACCGGGTGGCCGAAGCCGATGATGACTTCCTTGCGGCTCACGCGCTCGCGGATGTCGGCCTCGGCTTCGTCCGGGTTGTCGTAACGCTTCTGGATCTCGAAAGCCACTTCGTTGGCGCCGCCGTGCTTCGGGCCGCGCAGCGCGCCGATGCCGCCGGCGATGCAGGAGTGGAAGTCCGAGCCGGTGCCGGCGATGACGCGCGAGGCGAAGGTGGAGGCGTTGAACTCGTGCTCGGCGTAGAGCACCAGCGAGGTGTGCATGGCGCGGACCCAGGATTCGCTGGGCTCTTCCCCGTGCAGCAGATGCAGGAAATGGCCGCCGATGGAATCGTCATCGGTCTCGACATCAATGACCTTGCCGTTGACCGCGTACTGATACCAGTAGAGCAGCATCGAGCCGAGGCTGGCGAGCAGGCGATCGGCAATGTCGCGGGCATCCGCATGGTTGTGGTCATCCCGCTCGGGCAGCACGCAGCCCAGGACGGATACACCGGTGCGCATCACGTCCATCGGGTGCGAGTTCGCCGGCAGTTCTTCCAGCGCGCCCTTCACCGCGGCGGGCAGGCCGCGATAGGCCTTGAGCTTGGTCTTGTAGGCACGCAGCTCAGCTTCGGTCGGCAGCTTGCCGTGGATTAGCAGGTACGCGACCTCTTCGAACTCGCAGGTCTCGGCGATGTCGAGAATGTCGTAGCCGCGGTAGTGCAGGTCGTTTCCGCTGCGACCGACGGTGCACAACGCGGTATTCCCGGCGGCGGTGCCGGACAGCGCGACGGATTTCTTCGGCTTGAATCCGCCGGCGCTCTTGTTCGTCTCACTCATTGGGTTCTCCCGTCTTTCCGTATTGAAGAGATGTCACTGGCGGCCTGCATCAGGCCGACTTTCCTTTGGCGAACAGGGCGTCGAGTTTCTGCTCGTAGTCGTGGTAGCCGATCGACTCGTACAGCTCCATGCGGGTCTGCATCGTGTCGATGACGTTTTTCTGTGTCCCATCTTTGCGGACCGCAGTGTAGACCGCTTCGGCGGCCTTGTTGGCGGCTCGAAAGGCCGACAGAGGATAGAGCACCAGCCCCACGTTCACCGATGCCAGCTCGTCCACGGTGTACAGCGGCGTGGAGCCAAATTCGGTGATGTTGGCCAGGATCGGCACGCTGACGGCCTCAGCGAACTGCTTGTACATCGGCAGTTCGGTGATCGCCTCGGGGAAGATCATGTCCGCCCCGGCCTCGACGCAGGCGCAGGCACGGTCGATGGCCGCCTGCAGGCCTTCCACCGCCAGGGCGTCGGTGCGGGCCATGATCACGAACTCGTCATCGGTGCGGGCATCCACCGCCGCCTTGATGCGGTCGACCATCTCCTGCTGGGTCACGATCTCCTTGTTCGGGCGGTGGCCGCAGCGTTTGGCGCCGACCTGATCCTCGATGTGCATGGCCGCGGCTCCGGCCTTGATCAGGCTCTGGGTCGTCCGCGCGACATTGAAGGCGCTGGGGCCGAAGCCGGTGTCGACATCGACCAGCAGCGGCAGGTCGCAGACATCGGTGATGCGGCGGATATCGACCAGCACATCTTCCAGGCCGGTGATGCCCAGGTCGGGCAGGCCCAGCGAACCCGCGGCGACGCCGCCACCTGACAGGTAGATCGCACGAAACCCGGCACGCTGGGCGAGTAGGGCGTGGTTGGCGTTAATCGCGCCGATGACTTGTAGCGGTGTCTCTTCGGCGAGTGCCTGGCGAAACATCTGGCCTTTGGATGGGGTGGACACTCGGCGCGACTCCAGTTCGTAGTGGTGACGCGCTTTACTCAAGCGACATGCCAGTTGTGAAGGGCGGCGGCGAGCATGTCGGAGGATATTGCAAGTGGCTGTATTTAAATAAAATAATAATATTTCAAGTTGCCGGGGTAGGGTCTGGTATTCGAATTATTCGTTTCACGATAGGTGTTAACATGTTTCGCGAAACGTTATATGAGACAGATCGATCATGCCCGATACCCTGTCTGCCACAGATGCGAACCGCCGTCCGGTAATTTGGACCGTGTCGGTCACCCGGCTTGCCCGCTTGTTTCGCGAAGTCAGTCCGGAATTCGATGAGCGGGCGCAGACCGAAGCCATCAACCTCGGGTTTGAAGATGCCCTGGAGGAGATTCGCCGCCGCCTTCGAACCCAGCGTTGCGACGCGGTGATCGCCGCCGGATCGAATGGTGCGTATCTCAAAAGCCGTCTTCCGGTTCCGGTGGTTCTGGTGAAGCCGACCGGGTTCGAGCTGATGTCGGCATTGTCGCGGGCGCGCCGCATGGCCGAGCGGGTGGCGGTGGTGACCTATCAAGCCGAACACGCGGAATTCTCGGACTTCGTGACCAGCTATGGGCTGAGTATCGAGCAGCGTTCTTTCGTCACCAGCGAGGATGCGCTGGACGCGGTTTCGGAGCTCTCCGCATTGGGTGTGCAGGCCATCGTGGGCACCGGCATGGTGGCCGATTTTGCCGATGCGGCCGGCCTGCGGGGCGTGCTGCTGTATTCCGCCTCCAGTGCGCGGGCGGCGTTTGAAACGGCCCTGGAGATCACCACGGCGACGCGGACTCTCGGCAGCCGGCTGGCTGAACAAAGCCGCAATGCCTCGGGTTCGCGGCGTCGGCGTGGTGGGATGGCCCAGCCGCAGATGCTGGGTGACAGCGAGACCATTGAAAGCATTCGTGTCCGCGCCGAGCATTTCGCCCGAACCGATGCCAACGTGCTGGTCTGCGGCGAAACCGGCACCGGCAAGGAGCTGGTCGCGCGGCTCTTGCATGAACGCAGCGACCGCAGTCGGGGTCCGCTGGTCACCGTCAACTGTGGCGCATTTGCCGAGAGCCTGTTCGAAGCCGAGCTGTTCGGCCACGAGGAGGGCGCCTTCACCGGTGCCCGACGTGGCGGGCGCATGGGGCTGATCGAATCCGCCCACCGCGGCACCTTGTTCCTGGACGAAATCGGCGAGCTACCGTTGGCGCTGCAGTCGCGGTTACTGCGCGTGCTGGAGGGCCGGGAGGTTCTGCGCGTAGGCGCGAATCGTCCGCTTTCGGTTGATGTGCGGATTGTCGCGGCGACCAACCGCGACTTGCCAGCCATGGTCGAAGGCGGCGGGTTCCGCCAGGACTTGTACTACCGGCTCAATGTCCTGCGGCTGGAGTTGCCGCCATTGCGGCAGCGCAGCGCGGACATCGCATTGCTGGCTGGCCACTTTCTGGGCGAGGTGGGCAGAGACGCAGCCGTTGTCCTGACGGCGGACGGGCTGAAGCTGCTGCAGCGCTATTCCTGGCCGGGGAACGTGCGCGAGCTGCGCAACGTGCTGGAACGTGCTTACTACCACGGCCTGGCCGTGGGGCCGGGCGGCATGATCACTCGGCAGGTGTTGCTGGACTGCGCGCCGGAACTGGGCGCAGAGCAACCCCCCATAGTGGCGACCCGTGGCGCCGCTGCGCCAACGGAGAACCGGCCCTCCGCACGGGATTTGCAGGCAGTGCTGAATCGGGTTGGCGGCCACCGTGGCCGTGCGGCGCAGCAGCTAGGCGTTTCGCGCTCGACCCTGTGGCGGTGGCTGCGTGATGAGCCGGCGGCGCAGAACGTGCCCGGCGATACGGCGGCTAGCCGTACTTCGTCAGCAGGGTGGTGATCTTGTCCAGTTTTACCTGGGCGCCTGCGCTGAGCGCGTCGTCGGTGTCCAGGTCTTGCTGCAGCGCACAGGCCAGGGTTTCGTAGAAGACTTTGTCGAGCGCGCGACGCGCGGCCGTGAGTTGTTGCACGACTGCTTCGCAGTCGGATTCTCGCTGCATCATCGCCTGTATCCCTCGAAGCTGGCCCTCCACGCGTTTCAGGCGTTTGATCAGGGCGCTCCGGCGTTCCTGATGTAACGGGTTCAGGTCAGCGTCGTTTAATTCATCGGTCATGCGGATCGCCGTGTGTCAGTGTCTGATACTATACCCCCTATGGTATCACTCGATCTCATTCTTTGGCTGCTGGCAGGCTTGCCGGTCGGCCTTGCGCTGGGGTTGACCGGCGGCGGCGGCTCCTTGCTTGCTGTGCCGTTGCTGATCTATGCATTCGGACTGGCTCCGTCACGGGCCGTGCCGCTGTCTCTGGTTGTGGTGTCGCTGGCCAGCGCATTGGGCGCTGCCTGGGTGTTGCGGGCACGTCAGGTTGCCTTGCGGCCTGCTGTGGTGTTCGCGGTACCGGGTCTGCTCACGGCACCGCCCGGCTTGATGCTCGGCGCCCGGGTTCCGGACGTCCTGTTCGCCACGCTGTTTGCCGCCGCTGCGTTGCTCGTCGGTACATTGATGTGGCGGCAAGCAGCCTCCGCAAAGGCTGCGGTCGTGCGCAGCGCTGCAGGAACGGGCGAAGGCGCCGCGGTCTGCCGCCTGGGTGGCGAAGGGCGTTTGCGTCTGACGCCTCCCTGCATGCTGGTGCTGGTCTGCGCCGGCGCGGTGACAGGGTTGCTGACGGGTGTTCTGGGTGTGGGCGGCGGGTTTGTGATCGTGCCCGTGCTCATGGCGGTGACGCAGCTCGGCATCCACCGTGCGGTGGCGACCTCCCTGGTCGTCATCACGCTTATCAGCGCGGGCGGTGCGGTCAGCGCAATCGCGTTGGGGCAGCTGCCCTGGAGCCTCTCCGCTTTGTCCTTCGTCCTCGGTGGCTGGTCCGGAATGTTGCTGGGCCGTCTGCTCGCGCAGCGTTTGCCTGCTGCCATTCTGCAGCGTGGGTTTTCGATCGCCATTGCCGGGGTCGGCCTGCTGATGATGCTGCAAATTTTGACTGGAGAGATGTCGTGATCTTTCGCCAAATGTTCGATGCTGAATCGAGTACCTACACCTACCTGCTGGCCGCCCGTCCGGGGGCGGAGGCCCTGCTTATCGACCCGGTGCGCGGTCAGACAGAGGTGTATCTCGAACTCCTGGATCAACTCGATGTGCGGCTGCTGCATGCGGTCGACACCCACACCCATGCGGATCACATCACCGCGCTGGGCGCGCTGCGCGATGCCACCCAGTGCAGCACGCTGATGGGGCGCCAGAGCCGCGCCGACTGTGTCAGCCGTTACCTGGACGATGACGAACGCATCACGGTAGACGGGCTGACGCTGCGCGCGCTCTACACGCCGGGCCACACGAACGAGTCCTATAGCTACGTGCTGGAAGGCGAGCAACCGGCGGTGTTTTCCGGCGATGTCCTGCTGATCCGCGGCACGGGACGTACGGATTTTCAGGGCGGCGACGCTGGAGCAAGCTGGGATTCGATCACGGAGCGGCTGTTCCCGCTGGGCGATGACACCGCCGTTTACCCGGCGCATGACTACAAGGGCTGGACGCGGTCGAGCATCGGTGAGGAGCGGCGATACAACCCGCGGCTGGCCGGCCAGACCCGTGCGTCCTACATCGAGCTAATGGAAAACCTGAACCTGCCCGATCCCAAGATGATGGATGTCGCGGTTCCGGCCAATCTGGCCTGTGGCGCATGGCCGACACCGGAGGTGCCGCATGGTCGCTGATCCGAATGTGCTGGGCGGTTTGCTGGGCGGTGTCCTGATCGGCTTGGCGAGCCTGTTGCTGCTGTTTGCCAATGGCCGCATTGCCGGCATTAGCGGGATTGCAGATGGATTGCTCTTCGGGCCTGAGCGCGCCTGGCGAGGCGCTTTCGTCCTCGGGCTGCTAACGGCCGGCGTCATCGGGTTCCAGAGCCTGGACGGGCCAGGGCTGACCATGCAGGCCGACGGTCTCCGCCTCGTTGTCGCGGGTCTGGCTGTCGGCTATGGCACGCGGCTGGGCTCGGGCTGCACCTCTGGGCATGGTGTCTGCGGCATCGGCCGGCGCTCACCGCGTTCGCTGGTGGCGACTGCGATCTTCATGGGGGTCGCGGTGTTGACCGTTTGGCTTGTTCGGCATACCGGGGTGGCGGGATGAATCACCTCGTTGCGTGGTTGGCAGGATTGTTGTTCGGGGCCGGCCTGCTGCTGTCGCAAATGGTCGACCCCGCACGCGTCGTCGGGTTTCTGGACGTTTTCGGTGTCTGGGACCCCACGCTGCTGTTCGTCATGGGGGCGGCGCTCGTCTGCACGGTGCCGGGGTTCTGGTGGGCATCGCGTATAGGCAAACCGTGGCTGGAGCCGGTCTTTGTGCTGCCGGCCCGTGATGACATTGATCGTCCTCTGATCGTGGGAGCGATCCTGTTCGGCCTGGGCTGGGGTTTGGCCGGGCTGTGCCCTGGGCCAGCGATTGTCGCCGTCGCCAGCGCCCATGCGGACGTGCTCTTGTTCCTGTGCGCGATGCTGCTCGGCATGGCACTCAACCGTGCACCGCGTTTGCTCGGCGG
Source organism: Abyssibacter sp. (assembly GCF_964229365.1). Taxonomy (NCBI): domain Bacteria; kingdom Pseudomonadati; phylum Pseudomonadota; class Gammaproteobacteria; order Chromatiales; family Oceanococcaceae; genus Abyssibacter; species Abyssibacter sp. The sequence goes on from NZ_CAXRDQ010000001.1 coordinate 47,962, forward strand.
ACGCAGGGCGTCCTGACGTTGCTCCATCTGATCGTGGCCGTACCGGCAAGCGAGTTGGCTGCTCCGTGGGGCTGCACGTTCGCCTGACGGATTGACGGATCGGTCACAGTCGACACGGGCCGTGTTGACGCCGGTCACGGTCACTGCAAAGCGGCCACACCACCATTCCTCCCGATTGACATGTCCGATTTTGGCGGCGGTATCCGTATTGGGATTACCGCCACCTGGCGGTGCATGACTCGGTGAGCGCCCACGCGCTCGTATTTTGAATGGGAGGACCCCAATGAAACTGCAAGGACGTTTGATTTCAACGGCTCTACTGGGCACCGCGGCACTGCTTGCCGCCTGCGACGACACGACCGATTCGGCAGCAGCAAGCGGTGCCGTGTTCGCCATGACCAATGCGGCGGACAACAATCAGATCCTCGGCTACCAGCGAACGGCGACCGGCGCGCTGACGCTGATGGGCCAGTTCTCGACCGGGGGGCGGGGCAGCGGCCCGAACCCGATCGCACCCGCCGCACCGCTGGGTGCGCAAGACCCGATCGTGCTCAGTGACGACAATCGGTATCTGTTCGCGGTGAATGCCGGCAGCAACGAGATTTCGACCATGCGCGTGCTGGACAACGGCACGGCCAGTCTCGTGGGCAAGGCCGCATCCGGCGGCATGTTCCCGATCAGCATCGCGGTGAACGATGAGCTGCTGTACGTGCTCAATGCGGGCGGCGCTGGCAACATTTCCGGCTTTCGCGTCGGGGACGATGGGCTGCTGACCGCGATCCCCGGGTCGACCCAGCCGTTGAGCGGCACCGATACGCCGCTGCCCGATGATTCGGTACTTCCGGGGACGATCGATATCAGCCCCGACGGGCGTTTCATCGCCGTCACCGAGAAGGCCACGAACCTGATCGATATCTTTCTGCTGGACGACAACGGTGTGGCCAGCGCGCCCATCGCTCAACCGACCGACGTCCCCACGCCGTTTGGCGCGGAGTTCGATCTCAACGGCTTTTTCATCGTGTCGGACGCCAATGTCGATCCCGGCACGGGCATGCCCACGGCGGATGATTCGTCCGTGAGTTCTTATTCGGTGGGAGTGGACGGGACGCTGACCGCGATCACGACGGGCGTGACGACACTGGAGACAGCCGCCTGCTGGATCGAGATCACGGCGAACAACCAATTCGCCTACACCACCAACACCAATTCGGGCACGGTCACCGGATTTCAGCTCGACGGTGATGGTGTGTTGACCTCGCTGAATCCGGCCGACGGCGTCACCGCTGCGCTGGCGCCAACCAGCATCCTGCTGGAGATGGCGATTGCGGACGAGTACCTCTACGTGCTGGCGGCCGGCACCGGGGAGATCAACGGGTTCGCGATCGCTGGCGATGGCAGCCTGACGCCGGTCGAGGGCGGAACCGTTGGGGGGTTGCCGGGAGCCACGGCGGAGGGTCTGGCGGCGTTCTAGGCCACCTGCGCAGCCGGCCTGATCGCAGGCCGGCTGCGCGACTGCATTGCGCGCGCCGACCCAGTCGGCGCGTTTTCGTTGCAGCCGCTGGCTTGGCGGCGAGGCAGCAACAACATCGACCTCGTATAATGTCGCCCATTAATAAATGCGACGGGCGCGCGACGAGACGTTGCGTCGTTCCGGTGGAGACAGACATGGGCAAGAGTACGGATTACACGGCTCGCCAGCCCGACGAATTCGGTGTGGTTCGCTACACCGAGGAAGAAAATGAGACCTGGGCCATTCTGCTGAATCGTCAGATGACGGCGATTGACGGCAGGGCCTGCGACGCGTTCATGGATGGGCTGGAGCGGCTGCGGTTTCCCGCGGATCGAATCCCCCAGCTGGATGACGTCTCGCGAGTGCTGTCCGACAGCACTGGCTGGTCCGTGGCACGCGTGCCTGCGCTGATTCCGTTCAGCGAATTCTTCCAGTTGCTGGCCAACCGACAGTTTCCCGCAGCGACGTTTATCCGTCGCCGCTCGGAACTGGATTACCTCAAGGAGCCGGACATCTTTCATGAGTTGTTCGGGCACACGCCGCTGCTGACCAACCAGCATTTCGCGGATTTCACCGAAACCTATGGCCGCCTGGGGCTCGCGGCGAGCAAGGAGGAGCGCGTGTTTCTCGCGCGCCTGTACTGGTTCACCGTGGAGTTCGGATTGGTCGATACCCCTCAAGGCACCCGCATTTACGGAGGCGGTATCCTGTCCTCCATCGGAGAGACCGAGCACGCCTTGTCCGACGCACCTCGTCGGCAGACATTCGATGTGATGGACGCGCTGCGGACGCCTTATCGCATCGACATCATGCAACCGCTTTATTACGTCATCGACTCGTTATCTCGACTGTCCGAGTTGACTCGGATGGATCTGATGGCGCGAATCCGCGATGCGCAGGGCATGCGCCTGTTCGACCCCTTGTTCCCGCCCAAGGCCGCGACGGTCTGAGGCAGCCCGATATCGGCGGCACCGAAGGGTGCGCCAAGCAGGAGACACCACCGATGAATGCAACTGCACAACAGCAGATGACCTCGCCGCCGGCATCCGGCTCGACCAATCCCTTGGGGACCGACGGCTTCGAGTTTGTCGAGTACACGGCGCCCACGCCCGAAGGCATTGAACAGCTTCACGCACTGTTTCGCTCGCTGGGGTTCAAGGCGATCGCCAAGCATCGCAGCAAGGACGTGACGCTGTATCGGCAGGGGGATATCAACTTTCTGGTCAACGCGACGCCGTACACACATTTTGCGGCCTTTGCCCGCGCGCACGGGCCTTGTGCCTGTGCGATGGCGTTTCGGGTGAAGGACGCCAAGGCGGCCTTTGAACATGCGGTGGCTCAGGGCGCCGTGCCGTTCGAGGCGCCGACTGGCTTCATGGAACTGAAGATCCCGGCGGTGTACGGCATCGGTGATTCCATTCTTTATTTTGTTGATCGCTATGGCAGCCACAGCATTTACGACGTCGACTTCGAGCCGCTGCCCGGCGTAACCGATCAGCACCCCCGCGGCGTGGGGCTCAAGCTGCTGGACCACCTCACGCATAACGTCAATCGCGGGAACATGGATGTCTGGTCGGGCTACTACGAGCGGATCGGCAATTTCCGCGAGATTCGCTACTTCGATATCGAAGGCAAGCTCACCGGGCTGTTTTCGCGAGCGATGACATCGCCCTGCGGCAAGATCCGCATCCCGATCAATGAGTCCTCGGACGACAAGTCGCAAATCGAGGAATTCCTGCGCGAGTACAACGGCGAAGGCATCCAGCACATCGCCCTGGCCACCGATGACATCTACGCCACGGTGGAGGCCTTGCGCGCGGCCGGCACCGAGTTCATGGATACGCCGGATACCTACTACGAAAAGGTGGACGAGCGGGTGCCGGGGCACGGTGAGGAAGTCAGCCGCCTGAAACGTCTGAAGGTATTGATTGATGGCGCGCCCACCGAGGGGGACGGGATCTTGCTGCAGATTTTCACCCAGACGGTCATCGGCCCGATCTTCTTCGAGATCATCCAGCGCAAGGGCAATGAGGGTTTCGGCGAGGGCAACTTCAAGGCCTTGTTCGAATCCATTGAGGAGGATCAGGTCCGCCGCGGCGTGATCCAGTCCTAACGATGTCGCGCCGCTGGATTCAGTACCCGCACCGCGAGGGCACGATCTCGCGCCAGGCGCATGCCGATTTTCCGGCCGAGGCACCTTACGAACGTGAGGCCGGACGTTCCGGTTTCTTCGGGCCGACCGCGCATTTCCATCACAAGCGGCCGCCGACGAGCTGGACGCGTTGGGAAGGCGAGCTGCGGCCCCGTGCCTATGACCTGATGGCGCTGCCGCCCGGTGAGATCAGCCCATGGTCTGCGCCCGCACTGCTGAGCAACGCGGCAGTGCAATACCGCCTGTGGCGGCTGGAAACACCGATGCCGGCGCTGGCCCGCAATGCCGACGGGGACGACTTGCTGTTCGTCCACGCCGGTGGCGGGGCGCTGTTCTGCGACTACGGCCATCTGGAACTGGAGCAGGGCGATTACGTCGTCATCCCGCGGGGAACGATGTGGCGCCTGGAGCCGTCGTCACCGATGACACTGCTGATGATCGAGGCTACCAACGACAGCTACCAGCTCCCGGACAAGGGGCTGGTTGGTCCTCAGGCGATCTTCGACCCCGCGATGCTGGACGTGCCGGCTATCGACGAGGCCTTCCTGGCGCAACAGACCGACGAGCCCTGGACGGTGGAGATCAAGCGGCTGGGACGGGTCTCACGCGTGCATTACGACTACAGCCCGCTGGACGCCATTGGCTGGCACGGTGACCTGGCAGTTTCGCGCCTCAACTGGCGGCACATTCGGCCGCTGATGAGCCATCGCTACCACCTGCCGCCTTCCGCGCATACGACCTTTGTCGC
>NZ_CAXRDQ010000002.1:0-7461 GCF_964229365.1 Abyssibacter sp.
GATCTGGCGGCTTATCTGCTGAGCGGCGGCCCGACCTATCTGCTGCATGCCACCGACGTCGACGGCACGTCCGGCGATGCCTTTATCGACCTGGACCAGGTCCCCGCCGGCCGCAAGGTCTACGCACGCAACTGCGCGCAGTGCCATTCCACCAAGCTGCCGCCGGATGCCATCGTCGGCGACCCGGATGCATTGGAGCGCTACTACGAAGGCCACGTGTTTGGCGCCGAGGACTTCTGGCAACACGAGTTCACGGATGCGCAACTCGAATCCGAGTCGTTCCGCGAGCAGCATCTGGTGCAAACCGAGGACGGCCAGTGGCGGCCGAAGCAGTTCGCCGACCACGGCGTATTCGGTCAGGACTGGCTGGGCAATGACGAACCCACGCCCTACAACGTCGTGGGCGTGAACAGCTGCCGCGCCCGGCATGACAACCACTCCACCGGGCACATCTGGGAAGAGTTCGCCTCGGAAACCTATCGGCAGCGCCCGTCGCCGGGCTCGGAGCCGAAAAAGATCAACCGGATGTTCCCGCTGATCGGCGGCAATGCCGTCGGCACCCAGACCATCGGCGGCCCCGCCGAAGACGGTGAAAGCTTTGCCGACGACGGCGCGGGCTATTACCGCAATATCTCGCTGATCAATGTCTGGGCCATCGCGCCGTTCCTGCACAACAATGCCCTCGGCGAACTGACCTATCTGGACGATGGCGGGATCGACTACACCGTCGCCGGCCGCATCGCGCAGTACGAGATCGCAATGCAGCGCCTGCTCATGTCCGACGATCCGAACGACGAACCGCATCGCCCGCAAAAGGTCAGCCTCACCGACCGAGACATCAAGGTGGCCCCTCGCGAAGACGGCCAGGGCCTGATCAAGCTGCCGGTGAAAGAAGGGACTCCGGTCGCCTACTTCGCCAGTTCCGATCCGCACAAACCCCTGTTCCAGAAATGCGACGACCTGATCGAGAACAAGGGGCATCAGTTCGGCGTGGACCTCTCGGCCGAGGACAAGGCGGCGCTGACCGAATTCCTGAAGCTGATGTAACCCGGTCGTGACGGAGCCTGGACAGCAGCGGCGCCGGCGCGCGCGGCGCCGCGTACGACTGCCCGTCGCAGTCGGACTGATCGCCATGGGCCTGCTGCTCTGCGCAGGCTGTGGCGACCGCCCGGTGGCCGAGCCCGGCGTTGACGCGCTCGCCGACCGGCTGCCTCCGCTTTACGACCCGGCGAGCCTGTCGGCGCAGGTCATCCCGAATTCCGACCTGCCGCCCGAAGGCACACGCTCGCTGTTCGATCAGCTCGTCGCCCAGAATGGCGCGCTGCCCTACCCTTTCGAATCCGTGGTCGACTGGCTGGCCTCGCTGGATGTCGACGGACGCCGCCCCACCACGGTGCTCATTCCCCACGGCCGTTCCTTGCAGAAAGGTCGTTCCTCTTTCGCCGATCCGCGGGTCGTGCTGTCCGCCGATGTGTCACCTCCACCGGGCGTCGCGCTGACGCCGCCGATCAAGGGCCGGCTATTTCTCGGCTTTGTCGATGCCGCCAACGAAATCGAAGTGCTGTCCTACAACGAGGCCGCCGGACGCTTCGAGTTCCAGTTGGTGCAGGACTACTGCGAGGGCTGCACGCCGCGCATCGTCTACGCCCGGCGCAACGTGTGCCTGACCTGTCACCAGAACGCCGCGGCGATCTTTCCGGTGCGCCCGTGGGAGGAGACCAATGCGGCACCGGACATCGCTGCAGGCATCCGTGACGTTCACCCGAACATCGATACCCTGCGCGGCGCGCCGTTGGGCGTCCGCCTTGCGGCACCCGAAGCGGTCGACAACGCCACCGACATCGCCAATATGATTCCGCTGGCACAGCGCATCTGGCTCGATGGCTGCGGTCCGGATACAGCCGGCCATGCCTGTCGCCGCATGCTGCTCGGCCAAGCCCTGCGCTTTGCCCTGGCGCCTGGCAGTTTCGATCCGCAGTCCGAAACCGCGATGGATCTGATCACCCGCCTGGCCCAGCACTGGCCCGAACGCGGCTTCGAGCTACCCGACAATGATCTGAAAAACCGCGATCCGCTGGAAGATGACCTTTATCAAGGCGGCTGGCTGGCCGGCCTCAAGCGCGCGGTATTCGGCCGCGACACAGCGCGCAACAACCCGGTCAGCGAGGACAAGCTGGAGGAGTTCGATGCCCTGCCATCACTGCCCCGCGAGTTCGATCCGCTAACCCGCCGCCCGCCGCGGCGCTGGTCACAGCCCGGCGACCTCGACGCCGTCTACGCATTGGCGCAGGAATTCACCGCAACCGACGTCGCACGCCTGCAGGCCGCCGGCCGTGTTGATGCGGTGGTGTCTGCGGTGCAGAGCGCCGCGCTGGATGCCCATGTGGCCGCCGTGCCGTTCCGGCGGTCCGAGATCATGCTGGCGCTGCTGGATACGCTGGATGCCGACGCCATGCCCACGCGCTGGGGACTGCCGGTCGCCGAACTGTCGGCCCCGATCCGTGAGGGCGAGCCACCGTTGCAACTGTCCGCGGATTCCGAGCTCAAACCCTTCGAAACGTATTGCTTTGGCTGCCACCGCGACAACCCCAGCGCCCGGCTGAACTTCATGGCCGGCGCCAGCGAGGCCGCTGTGCTGGAGCGCATAGAGGCAACGGACAAGATTCGTGATGCCTTGGACTACGAGCGCTACCGTGGCACGGCCAAGGCCGGGCTACTGATGCCGCCCGATGGCTCCTGGCAACGCGAACATCTGGAGCGGGCGCTGGCCGCCGGCGACGACCCACTGACCCCGATGCGCGAGCAGGTGCCCGCGTTGTTCGATTTCTGAGGACGATCCATGCGCCTTGCGCCCTTTCGACTCACCGCCGGGCTGGTTGCGTCGGCGCTGCTGCTCGCCAGCCTGCCCGCACAGGCCGAACCGGCCTTTGCCCGGCTCTACAAGAATCAGTTCGGCTACATGCCGTCCTGCAACGCCTGCCACAAGGATGGCGGCGGCACGCCGGTCAACGCCTACGGCCAGCAGTTCAAGGATGCCGGGCTCAACGCCGGCGCCTTCGCCAAGATCGCGTCGCTGGATGCCGATGGCGACGGGCAACGCAACGCGGCTGAATCGAACGCTCGCGCCAACCCCGGCTCGGACCACTCCACGCCCGACGCGCCCGGTGACTGGCTGGACACCAGCAACCTGATTCCCAGACCGGTGCGAGCGCTGTTTCCGGACGTCACGACCTACAAGCTCGTCGATGCACTGTTCACGGAGAAGGAAATCGCCCGCGCGGCCGCGCGCGGCGTGACGCTGGTGACGGAAGACGAGAACACCATCTACGTGCCCGTGCGGGATCGCCGCCCCATCGGCACGTCGATCATCGTGCCGGGCGAGCACCAGGGCCAGCAGTTCTTCGTGCTGCTGGCGACCGATCGCCAGCTCAACATCACCCACGCCGGCGCAATCGACGCCACGGACTTCCAGGCGGCGCAGACCGCGTCACGCTACGCCGCGTTCGTGGGTCAATCGGTCGAGCATCTGAACACCGAACCGGCCGACGACACGGTGCAGGCAGCGGTTGATCGCGCCGTGCTCAAGGCGGCAACGATGCTGCTGGTGCGCCTCAAGTCAGGCTGACCGGCGAACGATCAGTTCGCAGTATCGGACAACCCGCCGTACTCCCAGGACCACGGCAATCCGGTTGCTCCCAGCACGCGCCGGCTAACCGCCGGAAAGATGCGCTCGGCGCGCACGTCATTGGACATCAGCACCAGGCAATCGCGGCGGGCCTGCACGCAAATCGCCATGTTGGCGGTGCCCGCATCGTGGCCGCCCTTGAACCACACCAGCCCTTGCGGGCCGGCGAACCGCAGCACTCCGAGGCCGGCGGCAAGGCCGATATCCCGATACGGCGCATCTCGCGTCTCGGGCAGGGTTGGAAACTGCTGAGCCGACGTGATCGGCCGTTGCGCACGGAACATTTCGCGACGGGCGTGCTCGCTCAGGCCGTCGCCGCGAACCAGCGCCGCCCAGAACTGGGCCTGATCGCGAATCGTCGTGTCCATGGAGCCGGCTGCAGCAGGCACCGCGCGCCGGTCATGGGGAATGGCCTCACCGTCGATGTCGTATCCCAGCGCCGCCCGATCCGCGAAATCCGGCCGCCAGACCATCGCCGTGTCCGCCATCCCCAGCGGGGCGAAAACCCGTTCATCCATGGCCTCGTCCAGCCCGATGCCCAGCACCGATTCCAGCGCGAGTTGCAGTACGCGGTAGCCCTCCCCGGAATAGGCGTAATGCACGCCTGGCTCGAAGTGGAAGCGCAGTCGGCCATCCGGCTCCAGCCAGCGAAAGTTCGCGAAGCCGGAGCCATGCGACAGCAGCACCCGGGGGCTGAGCCGTCGCCAGCGCACATCGCCCAGCAAATCCGAATAGTTGCGCCCGGGGGCGGTGTAATGCGGCAGGGGCTTGGGCAGCAGCTGCGGCAAGCCGGCATCCAGGTCCAGCCGGTTTTCGTCGACCAACTGCAGGGCGAGGTAGGCAACAGCCGTCTTGGTGAACGAGGCGCCGTAGACAATCGTACCGTCGGTCAGGGGCAACGCTGCTCCCACATCACGACTGCCCAGGCTGAGAACCTGATCCACAGCGCCATCGCGAATCACCGCCAGCGCCAGGCCCTGGACGCCTTCGCGCTGCATCAGGGCTTGCACGGCGAGTTCCAGCGGCGCATCGGCCGCAGGCATCGACGGAGGAGGCGGCGTTGCCGTGCAGCCGGCAAGCATCGCGGCCAGCAACGCCCACGCGCATCGGCGGCCGCCACGCAAAGGCTTGCACAGGGGACCGGTCACGCGCTGGTCGTGTCGGCCAGCACCTGGGCCAGCGGCCGTGGCCGGCCGAAGCCGAACCCCTGCCCCCAGCCACAGCCGAGCTTGTAGAGCTGACGTCCCTCGGCTTCGGCCTCGATGCCTTCGGCCACCACGCGCAGGCCAAGCTCATCGGCCATCGCGGAAATGCCGCGGACAATCCGCGCGCCACTCGGGCCTTTGCGCACCTCGCGCGCGAAGCTGAGATCCAGCTTCAATACGTCGGCGGAAAAATTGTGCAGATACGCCAGCGACGAGTAACCCGTGCCGAAATCGTCGATGGCGATCGAAATCCCGAGCTTCTGGAACTCCGCCAATAGTTCGGCGGCATAGGCGGGATTGGTCATGACCACGCCCTCGGTCAGTTCGATTTGCAGACGCTCGGGCGGCAAGCCGGTTGCGTCCAGCGTGGAGGCCACCAGCTCGAATGCGGTGGATTGCGCAAACTGGCGACCGGATAGATTGATGCTCACGTACTGACCGCGCAGCCGATTGCCCTGCGCCATGAAATCGATGCAGGCCCGCCGGATCACCCAGGCATCCAGTTCAAGAATCAGCGATGTCTGCTCCGCCAGCGGAATGAACTCGCCCGGAGAGATCATGCCGCCATCCGGCTGCGGCCAGCGAGCCAGCGCCTCGTAGCCAACCGGCTTGCCGAGCGGAAGCTTCACGATGGGCTGGTAGTGCAGCTCCAGCATGTCCTCGGCAATGGCACCACGCAGCCGAGCTTCCATGCGGCTTTGCTGCAACACACCGTGGCGCAGCGCTTCGTTCACCGGCGAGTTTGGCAGGGCTTCTGCCTCCGGCACCCGGCGCGGCGCGGGTTCTTCCTCGCCGCTGCGCACGCGATGCATCGCCACCCGAAAACGGTCCAGCATGCTGTGCAGCACCAGCTGCACCATCGGGTCGACGGATTCGAGCCGGTCGTTCAGCCCCTCTCGGCTGATCACGGTGAGCTTGGTCGTCCCGATGGCGCGCACGCTGGCCGACCGGGGACGTGTGTCGATCAGCGCCATTTCGCCCACGATCTCGCCCGGACCCAACGTCGCGAACACGGTGCGCTGGTCGTCGTGACCGGTGAAGACTTCGACCGCACCCTCATCAATCAAATAAGCGACATCACCGGCATCGCTCTCGGCAAAGACCAGTTCGCCATCTTCGTATGTACGTTGCTGACCCGCGTCAACCATTGCGTTACCCCCCGCGGCGAACAGTACGGCGCGCGGTGACCATGCACAAGCGATTAGACTGGCAGAAAAACATGGGGAGACTGCGTGAAAGCCATCTGGATTCTCGCCGTACTGGCGGCCGGCCTGTTGTGGTCGGAATGGAGCCTGGCTCAGGACGATTTATCAGTGCTCGACACCCTGGCGATGGACGACCTGGTAGAGGTCGAGCCGCCGCCACCTGCGTGGCAGTCCATCGGCGGCCCGGTGGCACTGGGCGTGTTCTTCTTTCTCGTGCTGTGGCTGGGCCGTCTGGCCGTTCCGTTCCGCGTCAGCAAGGAATCACTGACGCTGTTCTACTACCCCACGGGCGTCAAACGCGGCCTGGCGCTCGCGATCACGCTATACGGCATCGCCTTCGCATTTGGCGCGGCGGAAATCGGCTACCAACTGCATCTGCACGGCAGCGCCGAGGCGTACTTTGCCAACATGTCGCAGGGCAAACTCATCGCCTTCACCCACGCCCACCTGTTCGGCTTCACAACCAGCTTTCTGGTCATCGGCATCCCGTTCTCGATGCAGTTCAACCAGCTGTGGATTTACCAGTGGGTGTTTCCTGTCGGGCTGGCTGCGGCGCTCACCGACGTCATGTCGTGGTGGGGCATCAAGTACGTGTCGCCCAACTTCGAGATCATTTCGATGGCCTGCGGCATCCTGTTCTCGGTCACCTACCTCTACATGCTGATCGGCCTGTTGCGCGTGCTGCTGTTTCCGCAAGTGATCTGGGCGACTGACAAGGATCGCAGCGAGCGGTTAAGCAAAAAGGAACAGGACCCGACGAGTCACACGGGCTATTGAGGCGCCAGTTCCGTTAGCGCAATAGCCACCCGGCGCTCGCGGCGGCTTCCAAACGCCGGCGCAACACCGCCCAGACCGCGGGCAACGGCCCCTCGATTCCACGATTTCGATCCAGCACCTGCTCCAGGCGGATGCCGTGCCGCTGCCACCCGATCCCTTGCGTCGCAAGGTTCAGCAGCACGGGATTGACGCGGTCGACCGCCTTGGCGAACCGGGCGTCCGGGGTCGCGCCCGCCTCGAACTCATCCCATAGCGCCCGGTCGGCGCTGCCCTGCTCGAAGGGCAGCAAGCCGAACAGGCGGTCGGCGGCAGCCTGTTCACGCGCGGCCTGATCGGCGGCGGCCTGGTCGTCATAGAGAAACGTATCGCCGGCATCGATTTCGACGATGTCGTGGAGCAGCAGCATGCGGATCACCCGGTCAACATTGACCGGAAAGGCGGCATACGGAGCGAGCACCAGCGCGGACAGGGCCGCATGCCAGGAGTGCTCGGCGGAGTTTTCCTGCCGGGAGCCGTCGGTGATCCACGACTGGCGGGTGAGGAAACACTGACTGACGCACGCCGCCAAGTTGCCGCCTGAAAACAGGCC
>NZ_CAXRDQ010000003.1:0-33790 GCF_964229365.1 Abyssibacter sp.
GTATCAGAGGCAGTTCCGGGGTTGAGCCCCGGGCTTTCACCCCTGACTGGCAAGACCGCCTGCGTGCCCTTTACGCCCAGTAAATCCGAACAACGCTAGCCCCTTTCGTATTACCGCGGCTGCTGGCACGAAATTAGCCGGTGCTTCTTCTGCAGGTAACGTCAAGTACTCACCCGTATTAGGGGTAAGCCTTCCTCCCTGCTGAAAGTGCTTTACAACCCGAAGGCCTTCTTCACACACGCGGCATGGCTGGATCAGGGTTGCCCCCATTGTCCAAGATTCCCCACTGCTGCCTCCCGTAGGAGTCCGGGCCGTGTCTCAGTCCCGGTGTGGCTGATCATCCTCTCAGACCAGCTATGGATCGTCGCCTTGGTAGGCCTTTACCCCACCAACAAGCTAATCCAACGTAGGCTCATCCTTCAGCGTGAGGTCCGAAGATCCCCCACTTTCCTCCGAAGAGCTTATGCGGTATTAATCCGGATTTCTCCGGGCTATCCCCCACAAAAGGGTAGATTCCTACGCATTACTCACCCGTCCGCCGCTCGTCAGCGAGAAGCAAGCCTCTCCTGTTACCGCTCGACTTGCATGTGTTAGGCCTGCCGCCAGCGTTCAATCTGAGCCAGGATCAAACTCTCCAATTAATTTTCAAAATTGGCCTGCATTCCGAAGAATGCAGAAGAGCAGATTCCAGCAACTCAATCATATTGACTGGTATTTGGTTGCTCCGTTACTTGCTGTGTTGCTTACGCAGCACATCAATCGTGGAGCACCCACACAAATCACTTGCCAAGTTGTTAAAAAGCTTCGCTTTTCTGCGTCGGCCCGTTTAGGCGCCTGCGTTGAGCGGGGCGCGTATTATAGACTCGTTTGAATCCATGTCAACGCTTTTTTGCTTTCGCTGATTGCGCCGGCCCGAAGGCGTTTAACAATCTGCTTGAGCGGGGCGCGAATTATAGACTCCTTAGAGTCTATGTCAACGATTTTTTACCCCACCTGATGCTGCCGAGTGCCGCTCTGAAAGCGTCTTGGCTGCGTCAGGGAGGCGTATTATAGGGACGCTTGGAGAGGCGTCAACAGTTTTTTACAGAAAAGTTTCAGCCCTCAAGAACATCAACATTATCAACTAGTTAGGAGCCCCTGCCGGAAGTTGCGTGACAGTGACGCGCGCAATGCGGCGCTTTCCGACCTGTGCGACCACGGTCACGCCAACGGAGAGGATCATTGATCGGTCCTCGACCTTTGCCTGGTCCAATCGCACACCTCCTTGCTTAATCATCCGGTAGGCCTCGGATGTGCTGCCTACGAGCCCGGCCATTTTTAAGGCGTTCGCGATGGGGATGCCGCCCGATGCCTCGGCCTTGAGCGAGATCTCCGGCATATCCTCCGGTAGGCGCCCCTGCTGAAAGCGATTGACGAAGGCTTCCTTCGCCGCCTTGGCGGCATTGCTGCCATGGAATCGGTCGACGATCTCCGAAGCCAGTTCGAATTTGACGTCGCGCGGGTTACGCCCCTCATCAATTGCGACCCGGAGCGATTGAACCTCGCCCAAGGGCTTCGCCGAGAGCAGCTCGAAGTACCTCCACATCAATTCGTCGGAGACCGACATGAGCTTGCCGAACATTTCTCCCGGTGAATCCGCCACACCGATGTAGTTCCCCAAGGATTTGCTCATCTTGTTGACGCCATCCAGCCCTTCCAGCAAGGGCATGGTCATCACGATCTGGGGGGGCTGCCCGTGCGCCTGCTGTAACTGGCGGCCCACCAGCAGGTTGAACGTCTGATCGGTTCCACCCAGTTCCACGTCCGCTTTCAACGCTACCGAGTCGTAGCCCTGTACCAACGGATAAAGAAACTCATGGATCGCGATCGGCATCCCCTGCCGATAGCGATTCGCGAAATCGTCTCGCTCAAGCATGCGCGCGACCGTGTGCTTTGCAGCCAACTGGATCATGTCGGAGGCGGCCATGGCTCCGAACCATTCCGAGTTGAAGCGAATTTCGGTACGCTCCGCATCGAGAATCTTGAACACCTGCTCCTTATATGTCTGCGCGTTGTCGGCAACCTGTTCACGGGTCAGCGCAGGGCGCGTCTCACTCTTGCCAGTGGGGTCGCCAATCATTCCGGTGAAGTCACCGATCAGGAAAACAACCCGGTGCCCCATCTCCTGAAAGGCACGCATCTTGTTTAGCACCACGGTGTGACCCAGATGCAGATCGGGGGCGGTGGGATCAAATCCAGCCTTGATGGTGAGCGGACGGCCCTCGGCAAGGCGCTTGCCCAGGTCTTCTGCGCGGATGACCTCCTCGGCTCCACGCAGCAGTTCGGCGAGCGGCGAATCTGGATTAGGCATCAACGATTCCACGTAATGATGAAGCACATTCTAGAAGTGCTTGCTAAGTGTTGGATTTTATGATTATTTGCAGGCTTTAGGGAGCGCGCTTCGCACCCATGATGCCCGCGGGAGGAGATTGAAGGCATGTCGCTGTCTGGCCAAGATTATAGCTTACGACCCCGTCAACCCCGGTCCAAGCTGGTACCGATCGCCTTGTCGGTGACCGCTATTACCAGCGGATGCCTCGCAGCGGTGCTCGCCGTACTGCCGACGGAACAGGAAACCCTGCAGGTGGCACCGCCCCGTGTAGGCGACCTGAGCCCGGTCCCCGTGGCCGATGCATCGCTGCACGACGGTACAGTGGACGCCGCCTCCGACTTACCGGACACCGCGGAAGAGGCATTGCAGTCCGAGATCGCCGCCAATTGGCTGGAAATGACGGTCGCCAGCGGAGACACGTTGTCAGGCCTGTTCGACCGCTATGGCCTGGCGGCAGTCGACTGGATGGCGCTGAGCAAGACGGACGGCATCGGCGAGGCCCTGACACGCATTCGACCGGGTGATCGCCTCCGGATCGACCGCGACGATGCCGGGCGTGTCACGCGGCTTGAATACCCTCTAGACACCATCACCACCATCTCGGTTGAACGCGGAGCCGACGGTTTCATTGCGGACACCGTCACCGCTGATGTCGAGGAGCGGATCGCCTACGCCAGCGGTGAAATCCAGAACAGCCTGTTCATGACAGCGAATGCAGCCGGTCTCAGCGACCGCCTAACCATGGAGCTGGCGAACGTCTTTGGATGGGACATCGACTTCGTGCTGGATATCCGGCGCGGCGACCGCTTTTCGGTGGTCTACCAGCAACGCTATCTGGATGGTGAGAAAATTGATGACGGCAACATCCTAGCGGCGGAGTTCATTAACCAGGGCCGGGTGATCCGTGCCGTTCGGTTCGAAACGCCAGAAGGTGACGCCGACTACTACACACCGGAGGGCGATTCGATGCGCAAGGCGTTTATTCGCACGCCGGTCGATTTCGCTCGCATCAGCTCCGGCTTCAGCCTGGGCCGCAAGCACCCCATACTCAACACCATCCGCGCGCATCGTGGCGTGGACTATGCAGCCCCGCGCGGCACACCCATCAAGGCCACCGGCGACGGCAAGGTCATCTTTGCCGGCACCAAGGGCGGCTATGGCAGAACGGTCATCGTCCAGCACGGGCGGCAGTACAACACGCTCTATGCGCATATGAACAGCTTCCGCAAGGGTGTGCGTTCTGGCACACGGGTGCGGCAGGGCCAGGTGATCGGCTACGTCGGCAGCAGTGGCCTGGCGACCGGCCCGCATTTGCATTACGAGTTCCGTCTGGATGGCGTTCACCGCAACCCCATCACTGTCCCGCTTCCACGCGCGCACCCGGTCCCCGCCTCGCTGAAGGCCGAATTCACTGACGCGGTGACCCCGTTGGTGGCACAGCTAAACGTGCTGTCAAAGACGCAGATCGCCACCAATACCACCGAGTGAATCGCTGGTTTCTCGGACTGATCTCCGGGACGAGTGCGGACGGTGT
This sequence comes from Abyssibacter sp., assembly GCF_964229365.1. Classification (NCBI taxonomy): domain Bacteria; kingdom Pseudomonadati; phylum Pseudomonadota; class Gammaproteobacteria; order Chromatiales; family Oceanococcaceae; genus Abyssibacter; species Abyssibacter sp. Next base: position 3,906 of record NZ_CAXRDQ010000003.1, read on the forward strand.
CGACGCCGCACTCGTCAGCTTTGACGACAACGGTGTGCTGGCGGCGCCAGCCTTCGCGCAAACCACGGCCTATCCAGCGTCGCTGCGTGCTGCACTGCTGGAATGCATGCGCAGTGACGCCGCACTATCGCTGCAGACCCTCGGCGCATTGGACCAGCGGGTCGCCCAGGCGTTTGCCGATGCCGCGCTGCGGCTGATCCACTCGGCACCGATTTCGGCACAGGATGTCGTCGCGATCGGCTCCCACGGGCAAACCCTGTTCCACGCACCAGGCGGGGACTACCCACACACGCTGCAAATCGGCGACCCCAGCTCGATCGCCGCGCTGACCGGCATCGATACGGTCGCCGATTTTCGGCGCGCCGACATGGCGGCCGGCGGGCAAGGCGCTCCACTCGCGCCGGCCCTGCACGCCGCGCAATGGCGAAGCGCCACGGAACCGCGTGCGGTGGTCAATCTGGGTGGTATCGCGAATGTCACGGTATTGCCGGCAGCACCCGACGAACCTGTCGTTGCGTTTGACTCGGGGCCGGCGAACTGTCTGATGGACAGCTGGCACGCGTTACATCGGGGCGGCCCGGTGGATACCGATGGCAGATGGGCTCGCCAAGGCTCCGTGGCGGCGTCGCTGTTCAATGCGATGCGCGGCGACCCGTATTTCGCGCGTCGCGGGCCCAAGAGCACCGGCCGCGAGTACTTCGATACCGCTTGGCTGCGCGGCCACTTGGCCGCGCAGCCGAAGCTGACCCCAGTGGACGTGCAGGCGACGCTATTGGCCCTCACCGTAGAAACCGTGGCCGCTGCGCTGGAACAGTCAGGCGCGAGCTCGATTTTTCTCTGTGGAGGTGGTGCGCGCAATCAGACGCTGGTGAGCAGCCTTGCACGACAACTAAAGGACGCGGACATCCGCAAGACTGACGAACTCGGCATCCCGGCGGATGATGTCGAGGCAGTGTCCTTCGCGTGGCTGGCCATGCGTCATGTGGACCGGCTCCCCGGAAACCTGCCGAGCGTTACGGGCGCAACGCGACCTGCAATCCTGGGCGGCTGCTATCCCGCAACTGACGGCTCCACGCGGACCTAGACCCCGAAGGAATTGCCGCAGCCGCACGTGGTGCTGGCATTGGGGTTGCGGATGACGAACTGGGCGGTCGCTGCGCGACCTCGGTTTGCACAGCAAACCGGTACCGGCCTAGTTCCCACACCCCCGCCCGCCTCCGGCGGGCACCCCCTGACTCAGGGGGACGGCGCCGCGCTTCCCTCAGACTCCGAAAGAGTTGCCGCAGCCGCACGTAGTGCTGGCGTTGGGGTTGCGGATGACGAACTGGGCGCCGTTAACATCTTCGCGATAGTCGATTTCGGCGCCGCCCAGGTAGAGCACGCTCATCGGGTCGACCAGCAGCTTCACGCCACCGTTTTCGATCTGCGTATCGCCATCGTCCGGCGCCTTGTCGAACTTGAAGCCGTACTGAAATCCTGAGCACCCGCCGCCGGTCACGAAAACGCGCAGGCATTGCTCCGGATCGGTCTCCTCATTGAGCAGATCGCGCACTTTGGCGGCTGCCGCGTCGGTGAAAACCAAGCCTGAATCCAGTTCTGGTGTGTACTGCTGTTCGCTCATGGGTCAAACAATGAGGGCGAGGAGCCGAGGACTCAAGAGGAACCGGACGCGGCCGGCTTGCGTTCGGTCACCAATTCACGCTCATCGGTCGTCGTCGACACCACCTTGGGGCGCTGATGCGTGATGGCTTCGACCTTCTCTGCGTCTTCATGGACCATTTGGCCGTTGACGGTCGCGCCGCCAGCCATTTCGATCAACTTGTAGTAAACGTTGCCGTTCACACGAGCCTTGGCGGACAACTGCAAGCGCTGACTCGCGTGCACATCGCCCTGCACGGTCCCATTGAGATTGACATGCGGAACGCGCACGTCGCCTTCGATGGAGCCGCTTTCGCTCACCGACAACACTGCGGATTCATCTGACGTGGCGATGATCTTGCCCTTCACCTTTCCGTCGATGTGTAGGCCGCCCGCAAAGTGAATGTCACCCTGCAGTTCGGTTTGTTTGCCAATGAGTGTATCGACGCGTGCACTGCTCACGGGTGCCTCCGGTTTCTCAGCCTTCTTGTTGAACATCTCACCCTCGTAGAATCTCTTCCCAGTCGAACTGCCGCTCGATCCGGTTGTTCGCGCCCTGAGGGTCTGCCCAAATCACCAGACGTGTCGGAACAAACTCCTCCGGGAGGGTGAAGTCGACAGCCAGCTCCTGGTAGAACTTAAACGAGAATTCCAGGCTGCCGCCGTCACCCGCATTGATGGCGCCCAAGTCTAACCGAAGCGGTTCACCATTCTGCAGGCCATCAATCCACATTGACGTTTGTCCTGACACGTTGCGGTTTCCACGCACAGACTGGACCAAGGTCAAAACGGCTGTGAAGTGCCGTGACTCGGTCAGTTGGCGCAGCGATATGCCGTGAACGCGCAGCCCCGCCTGGGTTTCATCCGGCTGCACAATGTCTCGGTAAAAGCCGACTTGCTCGCGCAGCTCCGCGATTTCCGCCTCCATATCCTTCAGTGAGGCGCGCACGGTGGAGCAGGCCATCTGATCGATCTCTGCAGAGCGCTCGGTGAACGTTAGCTGCTCGCGCAACCGCTGGTTCTCGCGCTCCATCTGGGCTGCCGCTTGCTCAAGCTGGTCGCGCTCACCGGCAAGGCTCTCCGCTCGCGCCCGCATCCGCGCCCAGTCCCCTCCGGCCACGCTCAGCGCGAGGCCGTAGCCACCCCACAGCAGCAAACAGACAAGCACCGCAACAAGCCCGGCAATCACCCAGCGCAGCCAGGGTCGGCGACTTTGCTCCTCGACAACAATGCGCGGAGCCATCAGGGCACCGCAGCCGGCCGATCCAGGCCCAGGGCCTCGTCCAGGCCGAACATCAGATTCATCGCCTGGATTGCCTGCCCAGACGCACCCTTGACGAGATTGTCGATCACGCTGAGTACCGTCACGCGCTGGCCGGAGGTTCGGTGCACAGCAAGCCGGCACAGGTTCGTCCCGCGCACGCTGCGTGTCTCCGGATGGCTACCTGCCGGGAGCACGTCAACAAACGGTGTCGCAGCGTAACGCTGCTCGAACAAGGCCTGAACATCCTCGGCATCGGCGGTGAGTTGCGCATAGACCGTGGCGTGGATGCCCCGCGCCATCGGCATCAGATGCGGGGTGAAGATGACGTCGGTCGCGCGGCCGGCATGGCGTGAGGTCTCTTGCACGATCTCGGCCGAATGGCGATGCCCGCCTACGCTATAAGCCTTCACATTCTCTGTCGCCTCCGCCAGCAGCATCGGAATCGTTGCCGAACGCCCCGCACCCGATACGCCAGACTTGCAGTCCGCGATGATCGCCTGGTCGCCCAGCCAACCGCTTTCGGCCAGCGGCAACAAGGCCAGCTGCACGGCCGTGGGATAACAACCGGGGCAAGCCACCAGCCGAGCATCCCGCAAATCTCGGGCGGCGACCTCGGGCAACCCATACACCGCCTCGTCCAGTAACGCGGGAGCCGCATGCGGCTCGCCGTACCACCGCTCAAAAACCGCCGCATTCCTGAGACGGAAATCGGCGGACAAATCAATCACGCGCACCCCTGCATCAAGCAGCGGCCGGACCTGATGCATGGCCGTGCCATGCGGCGTTGCGAAGAACACGACGTCCAGATCGGTGAGCGCATCGGGCAGCGACGCGGAAAACTCCAGGTCCACGAACCCGCGCAGATGCGGAAACCACTCCGCTACGCCCTGTCCGGCGGCCTGGCGCGAGGTCACCACGACGACCTCCAGCTCCGGATGGCCGACCGACAGGCGAAGCAATTCACTGCCGGTGTAACCGGTACCGCCGATAATTGCTGCTTTCATGGTGCGCGAATTCGTCAGAGTTTCCGTTAGATTCCATACACTACGCGCATGGTCATTGTGCTTCCGCCGCGTCACGCGGTTTACCGCGTCGCTCGCTAACGCTTGTGGTCAGTCAGCTATTGCGCAGAATCCGCGCTCCGCTGGATCACCTGCGTGTCCGGCTTAGCGGGCTGGAGACGCCACCCGGGCTCACCCTGCTGTCGGTGCTCGGCACCCTCTGCGGCCTGGCCTGCGGCGGGGTCATCATCGTGTTCCACGCGCTGATCGACCTGTTCGGCGAGCAATCCGGCCGCCTGGGCGATCTAACACTGGGCGATAGTGTAACGATCCCGCTGACCTTGTGGCTGCCGGTGCTTGGCGCGACCGCAGTCGGCCTGGTTTATCAGGGCCTGGCGCGCGACAGCCGTGATGGCGGCATCGTCCACATCGTGGAGCGGTTGACCTACCACCAGGGCGAGTTCCCATGGCGCAATGCCGTGGCGCAGTTTCTCGGCTCCGTTGCGGCGATCTGCACCGGCCAGAGTGTCGGCCGCGAAGGGGTCGCCGCACACATGGGCGCAACGACCTCCAGCTGGCTGGGCCAATGGCTTCAGCTTCCCAACAACGGCGTTCGCACGCTGGTCGGCTGCGGCACTGCGGCCGGGATTGCGGCCAGCTTCAATACCCCGCTGGCAGGCGTCATCTTCGCGATGGAAGTCGTGATGATGGAGTACACACTGGCCGGCTTTGCGCCGATTATTCTGGCCGCGATCAGCGCGACGGCCGTCACCCACTTGTGGATGACAGATCACCCTCAACTGCTGGTCGATGCCGCCGAACTGCGTTCGATGATCGAACTGCCCTACCTCGCTCTTTGCGGCTGCGTACTGGGCACCGCCGCCGTCGCGTTCACCCGCCTCACCCGCCTGCTCACCCGTTACCTGCTCCCGCAACCCATCTGGTTACGAATGTTGCAGGCCGGGCTGGTCGCGGCGCTCTGTGCGTGGATATATCCGCAAACCTTCCAGTTCGGTTTCGAATCGATTAATGCGGCGCTGGCAGCGGAGTTCGCGCTCGGCGTGGCGCTGGGCGTGGCGGCAGCGAAGCTCATCGCGACGGCCTTTGCCGTGTCCAGCCTGATGCCCGGCGGCATCATCATGCCCTGCCTGCTCATCGGCGCCGCCATCGGACAGGCGCTGGGGCTCATCGCCGGCTGGGTACTTGGCGATAACGCGGCCGAACCCATGCTCTATGCCTTGCTCGGCATGGGCGCGATGATGGGCGCGGTGCTCCAAGCGCCCCTGACCGCCTTGGTCGCGATCCTCGAACTCGCTGGCCGTACCGAAATGGTCTTTCCGGCCATGCTGGTCGTGATCACCGCCATTCTGGTGGCGCGGGAGGGCTATCACAGCGAGAGCATTTTCCTGACACTGCTGCGTGATCGCGGCCGCGACTACAAGAACGATCCCGTCTCACAGTCGCTGCGCCGATCCAGCGTCGTCAGCTACATGGACCGCTCGTTCAAACTCACGGGGCTGACGCTCGGTGTGGCCGAGGCGCATGACATCGTCGGTCGCGATACACGGTGGATCCTGGCGCGCCGCAAGGACGGCCGCAGCGGTTATCTGCTCCCGCTGGCAGATTTGCTGCGCTACCTGCTATCCGAGGACGGGGAAGCGCTGGGCGAGGGCGACACCATCGCGCTGAACAAGATTCCTGCCGCCAACCGGCTACAGGCAGGCCCCATCCACTTGCGGGCGACCATGCAGGAAGCCTTCGAAACCCTGCGCCGCACCGAGGCACAGGCCCTCTATGTCCAACGCCGGGTGCGTGACGACGAACGCACCATCTACGGTGTATTGACGCGCGACGCCATCGAACGGGCGTATTTACGCTAATCCCCTCACCCCCTGCGTGCACCCGGGTTGCGGCTTCAGCGTCGATTCTCGAAGATCGCTCGCTAATGCTCGCGGGCCGGCGTTCTGCCGACCGTAGAACAGGCTACTGAGGTTCACCCATGCTTTGGCTCAAGGCTTTTCACATCATCTTGATGGTCACGTGGTTTGCGGGCCTGTTACAGGCCATCCCGAACATTCGCCATCCTGGCCAAGTCCGGAGCGTCGGCCTGAAAACGCGGTTTCCAGCCCGCCGTCGCTCGCTAGTGCTCGCGGGCAGGCATCCTACCGGCCGTAGAACAGGCTACTGAGGTTCACCCATGCTTTGGCTCAAGGCTTTTCACATCATCTTGATGGTCACGTGGTTTGCGGGCCTGTTCTACCTGCCGCGCCTGTTTGTCTACCACGCGCAGGCGGTTGATCGAATCGGCCAAGACCGCTTCAAAACCATGGAGCGCAAGTTGCTCATCATCATGAGTATCGGCGCGGTGGGGACGGTGATCACCGGCCTATGGCTGCTCGGGGGCTGGTGGGCCGCGGCCCTGTCGACGGCCGGGTGGCTGCACGTCAAGCTGACCTGCGTGCTCGCGCTCATCGCCTACCACCTGTGGATGTGGCGAACAGTGCGGGTATTCGCGGCGGACTCGAATCGGCGATCCGACCGCTTCTATCGCATGATCAACGAGATCCCAGCGCTGCTGCTGGTCGCCATTGTCATCATGGTGGTGGTCAAGCCGTTCTAATTGCCGCGGCGTGACGCCTTCAGACGACCTGTGAAATCGCGGTCGCCGCGGGGTCGGAAGAGCACTCGCGAATCACGTCAAGCGCCGCAGGCAGGCATTTCGCGCATTGCGTGCCGACACAAAGCTCGCGCCGCAAATCACGCAACGCACATGGCGCCGCCTGGGCGCGTTCGCGGATCTCCCGATCCGACACTCGATTGCAGACACAAACGATCATGAACTGTATGCAATCGCAAATAAGAGTGATTGTCAATTACATTGACCGTCGATGACGATGAATGGCATCGGCCACCGCATCAGACGGCGGCCGGCCCAGCCTGAGCCAATAGCGGCATCAGTTCGTCCAGCGCACGTCGGTACACGTCTCGCTTGAAATAGATGACCCGGTCGACGGGTTCCGAGGTGTCCACCCACTGCCAGCGTTCGAACTCGGGCGCCTCATGCACGTCGAAGCGAATGGACGCTTCGTCCGCAACCAGGCGAAGCAGAAACCAGATCTGCTTCTGCCCGATGCACAGCGGTTTCTTGTTGCGGCGGATATACCGCTTGGGCAATCGGTAGCGCAGCCAACGCTCAGTCCGGCCGAGACACCGGACGTCATCCGGGTGCAACCCCAATTCTTCGTGCAACTCGCGGTACATCGCCGCTTCCGGGGTTTCCTTCTGGCCGATCCCTCCTTGCGGGAACTGCCATGCGTCCTGGCCGATGCGTTTTGCGATCAGCAGGCGCCCCTTATCATCTGCGATGATGATCCCCACGTTGGCACGGAAGCCGTCTGCATCGATCACGGTGGCTTGCCACTTCTCTTCTTCTTTGACTGCATTCTGACCGAGAACGCGCATGGCCGGCAACTTGGCACTTTTCGATCTGGACAATACCCTGCTGCTCGGTGATTCAGACTACAGCTGGGGCGAATTTCTTGTCGCCGAAGGACTGGTGGACGCGGAGACCTACTTTCAAAAAAACCGCGACTTCCATGAAGACTACAAGGCCGGGCAGCTGGACATGAACGCTTTTTTCGCGTTCAGCCTGCAACCGCTGATCGACCACGGTCTCGAAACGCTGTCGGCTCTGCGCCCCAAGTTCTTGCGGAGCGTCGTCCAGCCGATGATCGCCCCAGGCGCCGCGGCGCTGTTGGCCTCGCACCAGCAGGACACGCGGGTGATCATCACGGCAACCAGCCACTTCATCACCCAGCCGATTGCACAATGGTTTGGTGTCGATCACCTGATTGCCACCGACCCGGAAATTGTGGATGGCTGCGCCACAGGCCGAATCGCGGGCACGCCGTGTTACCAGGCTGGGAAAATCACCAAGCTAAAGGCCTGGCTGCAAGCGTCCGGGCTCAGTTACGAGCACAGCTGGTTTTACTCGGACTCAATCAACGACCTGCCGTTGCTGGAATGGGCGGACCATCCGCATGTCGTGCACCCCGATGATTCGCTGCGCGCGATCGCGACGGCGCGTGGCTGGCCGGTCATCAGCCTGGAGTCCGAACCAGACTAATCACAGCCCAGGACGCCGACGACATCGCCCCTGAGCCGGCCGTTGGTCGCCAGCACGCTGGTCGTCTCCAACCCGACCGGACCACCGTCCAGGTCGGTGATATCGCCGCCAGCCTCACGCAAGATGACGGTGAGCGCTGCGATGTCGAGGATGTTGACGTCCGACTCGATCACCACATCGATCTTGCCGGCCGCGAGCAGGTGATAGTGGTAGAAATCGCCGTAGCCGCGAATCCTGTGCACTTGCCGGATCAGACTGCCGAGCCGCCCCCAGCGCTCCGTGCCCGCCAGCGTAGGCACGTTGCCGATCGATAACGTGGCGCGGGCGAGGCGCTCGATGTCGCTCACCCGCAATGGCGCATCGTCCATCCACGCGCCGGCACCTCGCTCGGCCCAGGCGACCTGACCGCCGTCAAAACAGGGGGCGGAGGACACGCCAGCGACCAGCTCGCCGTGATGCGACAACGCGATCTGCGTCGAAAAGAACGGGTAACCCCGGACGAAACTCTTGGTCCCATCAATGGGATCGATCAGCCAGACGTAGTCCGCATCGGCAGATTCGCGACCCAGCTCCTCGCCATAGAATCCATGCTCCGGAAATGCGCGTGCCAGCACATCCTTGATCGCGTGCTCGCAGGCGATATCCACTTCGGTCACCGGGCTGTCGTCCGGCTTGATCTGCACATCAAAGGCGCCTTGATAGCGGCTGCGGATGATCTCGGCGGCGGCAGCGGCGGCTTCAAGCGCAGCCGAGACAAAAGCGGAAGGCGTGGGTGCCGGCATGGAAAATTCCTGAATCAGCGAACAATGAAACGGGCCGCGCATGGTCAATGATTCGGCGCCAGCTGCCAACCCGGCGCGATTGACCGGCGCGCGCAGCGCTCGTAGGCTCTCGCCGTCGCTGGATACGGGAAATGGGTACTGCGGTTCGCCGCGCAAGCCCATGCTGCCCCCGCAACGGTAGGTGAGACCACCGCTCAGACCCCCACGCCACTGCGCAGATTCACGACGCGCGGGAAGGCTGTCTGATCGGCTCACGAGCCCGGAGACCGCCCAGTGACAAGGGAACGCTTGCTTCCCCGATCCGCACGCGCCACGGAGGGTGACGCGTTGGTTCTGCGCGGTTCTAGATCGCGCACATAGGGTATTGCTCCACCAAATGCTGGATTTCGCGCCAGGCCGACATACTGCGCAGCCTGCGGCTGCCCGTCGCACCGTGCTGGCTATTCCCTGCCTGTTTGTCGGCGCCTGGCTCGCTGGAGCGTTCATCACAACCGCATCAGCACAGCCATCGCCTGCACCAACACTTGCACTGCCCGACGTGCAGATCAGCGATCACGCGCCCGACGATGACGTCGTGAGCATCGATACCGCGGCCTACCGCGCCCGCGCCATCGAACTGTCCGATCTGCTGGATCAGCACGCCGGACTACAGGTGCGCCGTACGGGCGGGTTCGGCAGTTTCACGACCGTGTCGATACGCGGCGCCAGTTCACAGCAGACGTCGGTGCTGCTGAACGGCTTGCCGCTGGCGCCGACTGTGGTGGGGGGCTTCAACTTCGGAGCACTCAGCCTCAAGGATTTGTCCGGCGTCGACATCTATGCCGGCCGCGCCCCGGTGGATCTGGCACAGGGAGCGCCCGGCGGCGTGATCAATCTGCGCAGCGACCTCGACGGCGACGGCTGGGCTACGAGCGGCTACGCCAGCTACGGTTCGGCAGCGACCTGGCAGACCGGCATGCGAACCGGCCTCACGACCGGGCCGGTAACCCACGGCGTCAGCCTCGGCACCGCGGCCAGCGATAACGATTATTCATTCGTGAACCCCAACCGGGCGTTCGATCCCAACGACCCGGACCGCCAGCAAGAGGAACCCCGCCGCAACGCCGACGTCGACCGCCAACAGGGGCTTTATGTGGCGCAGTGGACCATCAACCCCGACTGGACACTCGGCGCACTGGCGCAGCACAGCCGCCAAAGCCAGGGGTTGCCGGACGCCCGCAACAGTGTCGCCGCACGCACCCGGCTGACCAGTCGGCAGACCAATGTGCAGATGCGCGTCGGCACAACACCCGGTCGACGACGCGAGCATCAGGTTCGTGGCTATTGGCATCGCACGCGGCTCGACTACGACGACCGCCAAGACCAATTGGGGGTCGGCGCACAGCTCACCCACAGCATCCAGGACCGGTGGGGCATGGCGCTGATCCACGCCCGCCCCCTAGGCACCCACTGGAATTGGCGCGCACGGCTGGAACCCAGCCGCGAGACCTACACGGCGACCAACCAAGTCGACGGCCGCACGACCGCCGGCCGTCGCGACCACCTGGACATCGCCGGCCGCCTGGGCTGGCGGAGTTCGCGGGATCGCTGGCGCGCCGGCATCACACTGCGTCACCAGCGCGCCGACGATCGTTATGAGGCCGGCAACAACCACCGCGAGGGAAGCTCGCAAAGCACGCGCCCGCAGCTCGACCTGGGTTGGCAGGCGACCGCGCAGCTTCGGCTTTACGCCCATGCAGGCGCCTACGTTCGCCTGCCCACCTTCTTCGAGCGCTATGGCGATCGCGGCCTGTTCATCGGCAACGCCGATCTTGCCGCGGAACAAGGCCGCAACCTCAACCTCGGATTACGGTGGCGCCAGGCTGGCTGGAGCGCGCAGATCGAGGCCTACGCCAGCGAACTGAACGACGCCATTGTGACCCAGTACGACGTGCTGTCCGGCATTGGACGCGCCGAAAACGTCGCCGGCGCAACCGTTCGCGGCATCGAATTGAGCAGCCGCTGGTCCGGGTCGCTCGGCTGGTTGGGCACGACGCTTCAGGCGCGCGCGGCATTGCAAGACACCGAGAACACCACCGATGGCGTCCTGGCCGGCAAGCAGCTACCGGGCCGCTTTTCCGAGAAAGTCTTCATCGGCACCACGCTCTGGCTGCCCGGACGCTACGAGCTGTTCCACGAGTGGATCCACGTGGGCGGCGTGTTCTACGACAGTCTCAATTCGCGTCCGGCACCGGACCAGCACGAACACACGGTGGGCCTGCGACGGCCCTTCGTGCTGGCTGGATCAACGCTGGATGCCGGGATCGAGATTCGCAACCTGACCGACGAGCGTGCAGAGGATTTCAACGCTCAGCCTCGCCCCGGCCGCCAATTCTTCGCCAGCGTCGAATGGACGCTGCACCACCGAACCACCCAAGGGAGCCACCCATGATCCAACCCGTTCATGCTTGTCGACTCACCAGCGCCGCGCTCGCGGCACTGATACTCGCCGCCTGCGACACCAGCACCATAGAGGACGACGGGTTCGTGATCGACGAAGCACCGCGCGCCGTCGTGACCACACAAGCCGACGATTTCACCAGCGGCGCGCATGCGTTGGTGGACATCGAGGCTCCTTACACGACCACCGGCAACCTGGATGCCGGGGAATCCGACATCAGCGTGACAACGGCAGGTGAGCATCTGTACAAGCTGCGCCGATTCAATCTCGACACCATCACCAAATACAGCCTGGACGCGCCTGCCACCCCGATCTGGCAGTTCTCGACGCTGGACGCCGACGACGAGACCTCCGCCAATCCCTACGACCTGGTCTTCGCCGCAGCCGACAAGGCCTATCTGCTGCGTTACGGCCAGCCGGATGCGTGGATTGTTGACCCCAGCGTAACCGCGGAGGCGGACTTCAAGCGCGGCGAACTCGATCTGTCCGCCTATAGCCCCAACGCTTCGACCAACCCGAACATGACCCGCGGCATTGTCGTCGACGGCAAACTATTCATCGCCATGCAACGCTTCGATGACAGCTTCACCGCTTACGATGCCTATGTCGCGGTGTTCGATACCAGCACCGACACCGAAATCAACACCAGCCAGGACCCGATCCTGAGCGGCATTCCTCTGCCGGTCCGCAATCCGCTCACATCCGATGATGCCGACTTGATCTACGACGCCAGCCTGGGTCTGATCTATGTCGTCGCACCTGGCAGTTCCAGCTTCGATCCGGACACCTTCGAGTCCACACCGAACTATGACGGCGGTCTGGTCACGATTGATCCGGTGACCTACGAAACCACGCTGCTGATTGACGATTCCGCGACCACCGGGCAGATCAGCGATTTGGTGATCATCAACGAGCAGCTCGCTTACGTGATCAGCTCGGCCGGCTTCGGCAACAACAGCCTTTATCGAATCAATCCCCGCACGGGCGCGTTTCTCGATACGGATGGCGGCGCTCCACAGCCCGTCGCCGGCCTGGGCGGCACGAGCCTGACCGCACTGACGGCCGACATCGGCCAGCGTCTTTGGGTTGGTCGTGGCGATGGCAGCAATCCCGGCATCACGATTCTCGATACGCTGGACGACGCTGTCGTGCAGACGCTGATTCCGCTGAGCCGGAATCCCGCACGCATCGAATTCACCAACCAACCGTAACCGGAGCCGTTCATGGGCCATCGCCTCAGCAAGATCGTCACCCGCACGGGCGATGCGGGCACCAGCGGCTTGGCCGGCGGTGCCCGTTTGCCCAAGACCCATGTTCGCTTCGAGGCCATGGGCGACGTGGACGAGCTGAACGCCTTGATCGGAGGTCTTCTGGCCCTTGGTCCGCCGGCCAGGCTGGCGGCGCCGCTGCAACCGGTCCAGCACCAGTTGTTCAACCTGGGCGGCGGCCTGTCCATGCCCGGCGAAAACCTGCTCGAGGCGGCGCATATCACCGCGCTTGAGCAGGCGATCGAGTCGCTGAACGATGCCCTGCCTCCGCTCAGGGAATTTGTGCTCCCCGCCGGCCCGCAAACCGTGACCACGGCGCATCTGGCGCGCGCCGTGTGCCGGCGCGCCGAGCGTGCGGTGTGGCGCCTGATCGAGACCGAGCCGGACGAAGCGCAGACGCCTGCAATTTATCTCAACCGATTGTCGGACCTGCTGTTTGTCATCGCGCGCCACCTGGCGCGGGATGCGAATCCGCAGGAAACGACCTGGCAGATCTGACACCGGCTAGCACCTCGCAAACGGCCTTTGCGCCCTTCACCAGCCTGGGGCCGGGCCGGGTCAGCCAATCCGGGGGAATGCGTGCCAATACCGCATCCAGAACCTGCGGGTTGCTCCGGAGCGTTTGCCATGGTGTGGCGCCCTGCTCGCCGCTGTAGAGAATCACGTCAGGCTGCTCCGCCAGCACCGCCTCGCGGCTGATCTGCGGCGCGAGCATCGGCGCATCCGCGAACACATTACGGCCACCGCACAGGCGGATCACATCCGAGGCGACGTGGTTGCCGTTCAACGTATAAAGCGGCGCCATTGAGACCTGGAAGTAGACGGCGACCGGGTCGTCCACATCGACCCGCAGTGCGTCCAACTGGTCGGTGAACGACTGCGCCGCGATGTCGGCCACGTCCTCCGTCTGCAGCAAGCGGCCGACCTGCCGCAGGGCCGCAGCGACATCATTCAGGCGCTGCACCTGGACGGTTTCGACACGCAAGCCCAAGGTGCGGAGGCGCGCGATTTCCGACGCCGGTGTGCCGCCCGCCCAGGCGAGCAACAGCGTCGGCTGGAGCGCCAGCATTTGTTCGTAGTTGAAATTGAAGGCGTCGCCCACCGCAGGCAGTACAGCCACCTGTGGCGGAAAGTCGGAGAAGCGACTCACACCCACCAGTTGATCACCGGCCCCGGCAGCCACCACCAACTCGGCAAGGTGCGGCGCGAGCGTGATCACACGCTCCGCGGCCGAGACGGACGACACCGGCAGGATGAGCAACAGCACGCCTGCCCAGCAGGCGCGAATACTCATGCCAGCCAGCCACCGATCGTGGGCAAGGCCAGCAAGGCCAGCAGCACGAGCAAGGATCGCCCCCGCAGCGCCAGCACGGATTCCAGCGCGGCGTCCAGCGAGCGTGGGGCCGCTGGAGCGTTGCCATCTTCCTCAACGTTCAGCGCGCCTACGCCCACCGCGGCGAGCTGCCTCCAGGTTTCGGAGACCCAGTTCGGAGCCAGGCTCTGCGTCGCCCGCTGGCGTTCGGCCAGCGCGTCGTCGGTACTGCCAGCGAGCGCGTAGAGCATTTGCGTGATCCGGGCAGGGACCCATGCCATCACGCCATGCAATCGGGTCGCGGGTTCCAGCACCTTCGGTGCATCCCCCAGGTCTGCGAGCACCCGTGGCAGCCCTGAGATCAGTCGATAGCCCAATGCACCGACCGGGCCGAGCACGAAGAACCACATCAACACCGCAAAGCTGCGTTCATGCGCCTGGATGCAGATGGCCGCGACCACCGAACGCCGATCCTGTCCCTGGGGCGTTAGCGTCAGGCGACCCGGTGTTTCGAGCAGATCGAGACGAATACGCTCAGCGCCTTCGGCGTCTCCATTCTCACGCGCCGCCAGCAGCGCGCGGATCTCTTCGCCCAGATCACGCGGGCCTAGCGACAGCAGCAGCACCAGCGTCGAGAACACGAAACCCAGCACGCCGTAGACGGCTTCGGCGAGCAGCCACTGAAGCAGCCCCGTCAGCAGCAATGCCGGGGCCAGCAAGACGACCAGCATCAGCGGCGAATTCCAGATCCCCGCCCCCGCCACGCCATGCAGCCAGCGCACATACCGTTCGAACAGGGCGTGTTCTCGCCAGCCTTCCAGGTGGCTCAGCACCCGCTCAATCGCCAGCGCCAGCACCATCGATAACAGAATCATGCGCCCTGCTCCCTCATCAACTGCCGATATTGGCCCCAATCAAAGGCGACGCCCGGATCGGTCTTGCGCCCCGGAGCAACATCGCTGTGCCCCACGATCCGATCATCCGCAATCACCGGATACGCCCTCTGGATTGCATGGGTCAAACGGGCGAGCTGCCGATACTGCGGTTCGGCGTACGCCTGATCATCGACGCCTTCCAGCTCGATGCCAATGGAAAAATCATTGCAGCGCTCGCGCCCGTCGAACTGCGAGATGCCAGCATGCCAGGCCCGCTTGCTCGTCGGCACAAACTGGATCAGATGACCATCACGGCGGATGAGAAAATGCGCAGACACCTGCAGTCGGTGGATGTCCGCAAAGTACGGATGCCGGGCGGGGTCGAGACAGTTCGTGAACAAATCGACAATCCAGGGCCCGCCGAACTCCCCAGGCGGTAGGCTGATGCCGTGAATCACCAGCAAGTCCACCGTCACGCCTTCGGGCCGCTCATCGCAATTGGGCGAAGGACAACGCGCAACGTTGTCGACCCAACCTGACCGCTTATTCACACGCAACATGCGGCGTAGCTTAGCGGGGCTGACACCACGAAACACCAGCGGCACGCGACCGACGCCTGAGCAGCCGTGCGGAGCAAGCGATCTTGGTCGTGCGATTCCATCGGAGTTTCCCTAGGCTAGGGCGTCCCAGAAGCCGACCCACCATCGTTCATGCGCCAACTCATCTGCGCGGTCGCCGCGCTTGCACTCCTTGGCGGCTGCGCTGCCTTGCGGTCTGACCCGACCCCGCCCGCCACCGCGCCGGCCGGCGTGGACATCCCCTCGCTGGATATTCCATATCAGGCATTCACGCTGGACAACGGCCTGCGGGTGGTGATCCACGAAGATCACAAGGCCCCCCTTGTCGCGGTCAACCTCTGGGACCACGTCGGCTCCAAGGACGAAGCGCGGGGCAAGACCGGCTTCGCCCACCTGTTCGAGCATCTGATGTTCAACGGATCCGAACATCACGACGACGAATTCTTCCGCCCACTGGAGCGCGTGGGGGCGACCGGCCTCAACGGCACGACAAATGTCGACCGCACCAATTACTACGGCACGGTACCCGCGCCAGCACTGGACATGCTGCTCTGGCTGGAATCGGATCGCATGGGTCATCTGCTCGGCGCGATCACCCAGGACAAGCTCGACGAGCAGCGTGAGGTGGTCAAGAACGAAAAGCGCCAGGGCGAGAACCAGCCCTACGGCAAGGTGTGGGACACGATGGTCGGCTCGACCTATCCGGAGGGCCATCCGTACAGCTGGTCGACCATCGGCTCGATGGAGGATCTCGAAGCCGCTTCCCTGGACGACGTACACGCGTGGTTCCGTCGCTACTACGGCCCCAACAACGCAACGCTGGTCATCGCCGGCGACGTCGACACCCAGGCGGCACTGGAACGCGTAAAGCATTATTTCGGCGGCATCGAACCCGGCCCACCCATTTCGCGCAAAACCCAGTGGATCGCGAAGATGCGTGGCGAGCGCCGCGAAGTGCTGATGGACGAGGTGCCACAACAACGGATCTACAAGGTCTGGAACGTGCCGGGTGTCGACAGCCGCGCCACCAGCGAACTGGACTTGTTCAGCGATGTGCTGGGCAGCGGCAAGAACAGCCGGCTGTATCAACGGCTTGTGTACGACGATCAGATCGCCACGCAGGTCAGCGCGGGCCTTTGGCCCAAGGAACTCGGGTCGCAGTTCATCATGTCGGCCACCGTTCGGCCCGGTGGCGACGCCGCCGCGGTCGAGGCCGCGATGAACGACGAACTGACCCGCCTGATCGAATCCGGCCCCACGGCCGATGAGCTCGCCCGGGTTCGGGCGCGGGTGGGCGCCGGCTTCATCCGCGGCGCCGAGCGCATCGGCGGCAGCTCGGGCAAATCCGGAATTCTCGCGCGCTCGGCGGTGTTCGGCGGGTCGCCAGATGCGTACAAGCGGTACCTGGATGTGCTGGAGACCGCGACGACGAACGACCTTCAACAGGTGGGCCAACAGTGGCTGACCGATGGCGTCTACACGCTGACGGTGGAACCCATGCAAGGCGTGGCGGCCGCGAGCGGCGAGTCGGTGGAACGCAGCCACTTGCCGCAGCCGGGCATGCCACCCGACCTGCGCCTGCCAACGGTTGAGCAAGCGACGCTGTCGAATGGCATGCGTGTCATGCTCGCGCAGCGCGACACCGTTCCGCTGGTCGAATTGCGGCTGCTGTTCGACGCGGGTTATGCCGCCGATCAGTTCGCCCGGCCCGGCACGGCATCAATGACCATGGCCATGCTCGATGAGGGCACCGGGCAGCGTGACTCGCTAGGCCTCGCCGCCGAACTCGAACGCCTGGGCGCGCAGCTGTCGTCGTCGTCCAATGTCGACCAGTGCAGGGTCAGCCTGTCAGCACTGACACCGCAGCTTGATGCATCCATGGACGTCATGGCCGACATCGTCCGTCACCCCGCCTTTCCACCAGACGAGCTGGACCGCCTCAAACCCCGTTGGCTGGCCGGTATTCAGCAGGAAAAGACGCGGCCGAACTCATTGGCGGCTCGCCTGCTGCCGCCGCTGCTCTACGGGCAGGGACATGCGTATTCCCAGCCGCTCACCGGCTCCGGAACCGAAGCTGCGATCACGGCGCTGACGCGGGACGAACTGGTCAGCTTCCACCAGCAGTGGATCCGACCGGAAAACGCAACGCTGGTTGCGGTCGGCGACATCGACATGGCAACGTTCAAGCCCTTGCTGGAAAAGCACTTTGGCGACTGGAACCCGGCCGGACCGACGCCCCCCAGCAAATCCTTGCCAACGGTTTCGGCACCCGGACAGGCGCGGGTCTACCTCATCGACAAGCCGCGCGCCGAGCAATCGGTGATTCTCGCGGGCCAACTGATTCCGCCGCGCGGAGACATCGACGAAGCCGCCCTGCGCACGCTCAACGCGCTGTTCGGCGGCAACTTCACGGCCCGGCTCAACATGAACCTACGGGAGGACAAGGGCTGGGCCTATGGCGCCCGCAGCTTCGTCTCGTCCACGGCTGCGCAACGGCCGTTCATCCTGTTCGCACCGGTGCAGACCGACCGAACCGCCGATGCCATGCAAGAGATGCTCGCCGAAGCCCGCGCCATCGGATCATCACGCCCTGTCTCCGGCGCGGAGCTGGCCGCCGCCCAGAGCGGACTCACACTGGAATTGCCAGGCTCCAACGAAACCAGCGGTCAGGTTGCAGGCACGCTGAGCGAATCGGTGCGCTACGGGCTGGACCCGCGCTGGTACGAGCAATTCGTGTCCCGCGTTCAGGCCCTGGACACGTCAACGGTGGATGGGCTGGCGCAATCGGTGATTCATTCGGACACCCTGACCTGGGTCATCATCGGCGATCTGGACCGCATCGAGACCGACATCCGCGCGCTGGAACTGGGCCCGGTACAGACCCTGGACGTCGATGGCCTCCCGGTTGCGGCGCGCTAAACCGGGCAGCCAATTCCAATGCTAGCCACAGCCGTCAGTTTCATGGTGTTGGCCAGCCTCGGCGGGATCGCGCTGCTCGCGTCCGGCGACACGATGCCGCGACGCGCGCTGGTCCGGGGGGTGCATGCCGCGTTGGGCGTTCTGGCGCTGGTATGGATATTCGCCGGCGCGCACGATGCCGGAATCGCGGGGCAAGGTCCCCTGGTGGGGCTGCTGGGCTTTGCGACGGCGAGCGGCGGATTGCTGTTTCGACAGCGAATCCGCGATCACCTGACCACACGACCCGCCCGTTGGGTTCACGCCGGGCTAGGTCTGGCGGGGCTTGCGCTACTGCTATGGATCACCCTGCACTAAGGGTTTCGCCGTTGCGCGTTTGCAATCAATCTGACTCGCCAAGCGGTCGCGTGAACGTGAACTGCGCCGGCTGGACCACCAGCGTATCCGCGGCATCCAGTGGCGACTTGCCCTGGATGGCCGAGAACGGCACCGACAACACGAACAGGCCTGCGCCTGCGACGGTCGTGACCAGCCCCAGCGGACGAACGATCAACAAGTCGAAGGTCATGGCCGCGGCCGATGGTTCTTCATGCGGTGCCGAGGCATTCGCGGCTGAAACCGTCGTGGCGCTGAAACACATGATGGCGGCGAAAATGACGGCGATCCAAGATCTCATGGCTCACTCCCTGATACAGACAGATCGACGTTAGGCGCCTGACCAGGCCGCGTCAATCGGTGACGGGTTCGTCGCGGCGCGGCCTGGCGCTGGGCACCGCACCATGCGGTCCGGGTTCCTGATCTGCGCCATCGGGCTCGTGGGTCAGCGCACGTGAAGAAGGCATTGGCATCTCACCGGCACCAAACTGCCGGGCGCCTTCCGCAAGATGCGCGTAAACGTCCTGATAGTTGGTGGCCAGACGATCCATCAGCGTCGCGGTTTCGCGCAGGTGCGTCTCCATCTCGCGCTTGAGGTTCGCCTGCTCATCATGACTGCTACGCAGGGCCGCCCGCTCCCGCGACATGCCGCCGCGCCCGATCGCGAATCCGATCGCCCCTCCGACTAGCAGGCCGAGGAACAGAGCAACAAGGCTAATTTCGGGTCCGAACTCCATCGGGCGGTCTCCATTGGCAAAACGGGATTCTGTGCAGCGGCACAACAGCTCAGACCATTGCGGCCGCCGAGTGTTTCTGAGGAGAAACACGAGCCCTTACAATTGTCGCTATGCAGAATAACAAGCAGCCGTGACAACGCACGCCCCGACGCTCGCCGCCTGGCTGGCGCTAGCACCCTTCGGGCTGACGCTGTCATCCGGTTTTTTCGGGTTCTTCGCGCACGCCGGCGTGGTGCATGCGCTGGCGGAGCGCCATCTCCGGCCCACGCGCATCAGCGGCTCCAGCGCCGGCGCGCTCATTGGCGCGAGCTGGGCGGCCGGCCTGTCGCCTTCAGCCATCTCCGACCGCTTGCTGGATATCCAGAAACGAGACTTCTGGGACCCGTTCCCCGGCCCCGGCCTGATCCGGGGCAAGCGGTTCGAACGGCTGCTCAACGACTGGCTCCCGGTCAAGACATTCGGCGAGTGCCGCGTTCCGCTCGCGGTCTCGGTTTACGACGTGCTCGGTCGCCGCACACGCGTGCTCGACCGCGGCGCCCTGGCGCCCGCCATACGCGCCTCCTGCGCCGTGCCCCTGATGTTTCATCCGGTGTGGATGCGAGGCCGCCCTTATCTCGACGGCGGCGTGCTGGACCGCCCCGGGCTGGCCGGCATGCCATGCGACCGCGTGCTTTATCACCACCTGTGGTCGCGCTCTCCCTGGCGGGCAGCCGATGGTGCGCAGACACTCATACCGAAACGCCCGGGTCTGATCGCGTTGATCTTCGACGAATTGCCTCGCGCCGGCCCGGATGCGCTGGACCAGGGGGTTGAGGCCTACCATGTGGCGCTGAACCTCATGCGCGATGCGTTGGACCGGCCCGCCCCGGCGCATGTGCTGCGCCTGAGCGCATGAAGTGCGTGTACGAGGCCTCCGATCCGGTCAACGCCGAGATCGTCAAGGATTACCTGGTCAGCTGGGGGCTGGATGTCTTCATCAAGGGCGTGTTCGGCTGGGGTGGGCAGGGCGACCTGCCGACCAACGCGTATCCGCAGGTGTGTGTGACGCGCGATGCTGATGCCCAGCGCGCACGCGAACTGATCCGGATGTGGGAACGCGGCGAAGACCCGCGCCCCCCATGGACCTGCCCGGCCTGCGGCGAGCGTATGGGCGGCCAGTTCTCCGACTGCTGGCGCTGCGGCGCGGAAAAATTGTGAACACGGCCTCCTCGTCGCAGTTCGCCATCGCACTGTTCGAACCCGAGATCCCGCCCAATACCGGCAATGTGATCCGGCTTTGTGCCAACCTGGGCGCAGAACTGCATCTGGTCGAACCGCTGGGCTTCGAGATGGATGATCGCCGGCTGCGCAGGGCCGGACTGGATTACCACGAGTTCGCCCAGGTGCGGCGGCACGCGAACCTGGCCGCTCTGCTGGCCGACCAGGGGCACCGCCGCTGGCTTCCCTGCTCCACTCGCGGCGCGCAGCGCTACGACACGGTGCACTATTCAACACAGGACTTGCTGATCTTCGGCCCCGAAACACGCGGCCTGCCGCAGGCGGTGCTGGATGCCCAACCCGCGGCTCAGCGATTACGCATTCCGATGCGCCCGGACAACCGCAGCCTCAATCTATCGAACGCGGTCGCCGTGATCGCCTATGAGGCATGGCGCCAGCTGGACTATGCGGGCGGCGACTGAGGCCGCTACTCGGTCTCTGCGCGCTGCGGGCGCGACGATAGGCTCAACACGGCCGCGACAGGCGCGACGCCTTCGTAGAGCACCTGATACACCTGCTCGGTAATCGGCATCTCGATGCCCAACGACCGTGCGAGTTCACGCACTTCGCGGGTGACTCGATAGCCCTCGACAACCTGCCCGATCGCCTCCATGGCCTCATCGACCGACTCGCCGCGGGCCAGCGCCAGACCAAACCGGCGGTTACGCGACTGGTTGTCGGTGCAGGTGAGCACGAGATCACCCATGCCCGACAAGCCCATCAGGGTTTCCGAACGCGCGCCCAGCGCCTCGCCGAGCCGACTCATCTCGACCAGCCCGCGCGTGATGAGCGCCGCGCGGGTGTTGGCACCAAGATTCAGCCCATCGGCAATCCCCACGCCGATCGCGAGCACGTTCTTGACCGCGCCACCGATTTGCACGCCGACGATGTCGTCCGTGGTGTAGGCACGGAAACCCGCGCCGTGCAGTGCCTCGGCAAAAGCGTCCGCAACATCCAGGGAGCGCGCGCCAATGCTCACGGCACTGGGCATGCCCTGGCCGATTTCCTTGGCAAAGGTCGGTCCGGAGATCACTGCCAGCGGCCAGGCCTCGCCCAACACTTCGGCAATCACATCCAGCGGCAGCTTGCAGCTTTCCGGCTCCAGCCCCTTGGCTGCACAGGCAACCGGAACCTGGTCGCCAATCGAGCCGGCGATGGCGGTGCAGGTCTCGCGCAGCGCATGGCTGGGCACGGCGACGATCACCGCCGTGGCATCCTGCAAGGCAGCCGCGAGATCCGCCACAGGCTCCAGGGTTTCCGGCAACGGGCAACCCGGCAGGTAGCGTGTGTTGAGTCGCTCTTCGGCCATCAGCTGGATGGCCTCGGCATTGCGACCCCACAACCGTACCGGCTGACCTTGCCGAGCAACCTGAATCGCCAGCGCCGTGCCGTAACTACCGGCGCCGATCACCGCAATGGATTCAGCCTCGCTCAATGCCGCGTCCCGTCGCCTTCTGTCTCGGCGCCCTTGGCTAGGTGCTGCTGATAGATCGCATCAAAGTTGACCGGCTGCAGCAGCATTTGCGGGAAACCACCGCGTTGGACGAAATCGTTGACCGCTTCGCGCACGAACGGGAACAGCACGTTCGGGCAGTAGGCGCCGAGAATCGCGCGACGTTCGGCGTCGTCAGCAATGCCCTGCAGCACAAAGATGCCGGCCTGCTGGATTTCGCAGATATAGGCGACTTCTTCACCGACCTTGGTCGTCACCGTGACCGTCAGCGTGACCTGGTAGGTCTCGCCCTCGATCCGCTGCACCGCGGTGTTGATGGACAAGTCCACCTGCGGCTCCCACTTGCGGGTGAAGATCTGCGGCGCCTTGGGCACTTCCAGCGATGCGTCATGAATAAAAACCTTCTGCATGACGACCTGCTTGCCGCCTGCCTGTTCCTCTGCCACCTGTTTCTCCGTTCGAATGAGTCGGACCGCCCAGCGGACCGCTATGGGGTTCAGCCCGGCGGCTGGAGCAGCCGCTGGAGGTCGCCATTGGCGTCCATCGCATGCAACTCGTCGCAACCGCCGATGTGTGTCTCGCCAATGAAGATCTGCGGAACGGTCCGACGGCCCGCCCGCTGGGCCATGGCCTGTCGGGTGGCCGGATCTTCGTCCACCGCGATCTCGTCAAACGCCAGACCCCGCACCTGCAGCAGCCGCTTGGCCATGATGCAGTAGGGGCAGTAGCGCGTTGTGTAGATTTCGATATGGGGCATGGAAAAACCTAACGCATTTGTTCCACCGGATGGGTTACCGCGCCTTGGAAACGGGCAGTCCGGCTCCCTGCCACGCATTCAGACCACCGCGCAGCGGGAAGACTTCCTCCCAGCCCTGCTTCATCAGTTTTTCTCGCGCCGAGCCGGCGGCCGTGCCGATGGCGCAGTAAAGCAGCATCGGCTTGGCCTTGTGCTTGGCGAGTTCCTTGTCTGCTTCGGCAATCCGCGCCATCGGCAAGTTGATGGCACCAATAATGTGCCCCTTGCGATAGTCCGACTGCGACCGGACATCGACAATCACCGGCTCGCGGTCATTAATGAGACGCACGGCATCCGCCGGCGATAGCTTGTGCCCGGAGCGCAAGGAAATTGCGATCTCGTTGCCGATCACCGCCACGAGCACGACAATGAACGCCGTGGTCAGGATGGGATGCCGGGCCAGAAAGTCGAGTATCAGGTCCATACGTTCAGGGATTGGAAGCCGCGTTCGTGCAAAGCACAGGATTATCGCATTGGGGGGCAGCCGGTAGAAGGCCGGCGTTGATCGCGCGAGCACTGTGCCTCGCTGCGCTGGTCGCCGCCGTGGTGCCGCAGACGCCCGCCATTGCTCAGGGCGATGGCGAGCGCATGGAACAAACCACGGTCGAACTCGAACGTGTACGCGCACGGTTGCAGGCCCTGAAAAAGGACGTGGACCGCGACCGATCGCGCCGCGGGAAGCTGTTCCGCGAGTTGGAAGCCACGGAAACCAAGGTCAGCGAACTGAGCCAAACGCTGGCGGGCCTGCAGTCCGACATCGATGCGACGCAATCACGCATGGGTCGAACCCGCCGTTCACGCGACCAGGCGCTAACCGATGTCGAGCGCGAGCGCGACACGCTCAAGCAGCAGATTCGCGCCGCCTACCAGATCGGCCGCCAGGGCCGGGCCAAGCTGCTACTCAACCAGGAAGACCCGGCTGCGATCGGCCGCGTACTGACCTACTACGACTACCTGGCCAGAGCACGCAGCGACCGGATTCAGGCCTTTACCCGTTCGGCGCTGGCCCTGCGCACGCTCGAAGAACAACTGGCCGGTGAAATTCGTTCGCTGGAAGCCCTGTTCGCCAAGCGCAAGCGGTCACTGGATGCGCTGGAGGCCACACGCGATGAGCGCGAACAGGCCGTCGCCAGCCTGGAGGCCAAGATTCGCGACTCCGTTCTCGAGGTTGAGCAGCTCAAGGCCGACGAGGCGCAGCTCACTGAATTACTGGCAAGCCTGGAAGACGTGCTGGCGGATATTCCGCTGGTCCTGGACGACGACGAGCCCATCACCCGCCGCAAGGGATCCGTCGCCTGGCCGGTGCGGGGGCGGCTGATCGCGGCCTTCGGCCAGCCGAAGGCCGGCAATATCCGCTGGAAGGGCCTCTGGATCGCCGCGGACGAAGGCAAGCCGGTACAGGCCGTCGCCAGCGGTCGTGTCGCCTATGTGGGCTGGATGCATCGCTACGGGGTGCTAGTCGTGCTGGAACACGATGACGGCTGGTATTCGCTCTACGGACACAATCAGACCGCCTTGGTGCAGGTCGGTGAATGGGTTCGGATGGGCGAAGCCGTGAGTGCGGCCGGCAATAGCGGTGGCCACCGAGAAACCGGCGTCTACTTCGAGCTGCGCAAGGGCCAACGTGCGGTCGATCCGATCACCTGGCTGGCCGCGCGTTGAACAAGCAGCCGATTCGGGCGGTCAGACCGCTAGACCCGTCGCCGATCGGCCGACCCGGACCTTTAAGCGGCGCGCAACAACAGGCACAGGCCTTGCCTGATCAAAGTGGCATCCCTGCGGCTGGTTGAAGCCGGCCTGTACTATGATGCGGACTCGGCTGGGTCGCATAACCACGACCACCCCGGCCCACGGAGAAATCAGAAGCATGAACAACACCGTCAAGACCGTATTGCTGCTCTGCACAGGCGCGGTGGTCGGCATCTCTCTTACCCTGACTCAGGGCGTCTCAGCCGGCCGGGAACCCACATCCGAGCTGCCACTGTCCGAGTTGCAGACCTTCGTCGAGATTCTGAACCGGGTCCAGCAGGACTACGTTGAGCAGATCGATGACGACGCGCTGCTCGAGTCTGCGATCCGCGGCATGCTGTCCGGCCTGGACCCGCATTCGGCTTATCTGGATGCGCAGGAGTTCAAGGACATCACGGTTTCCACCTCCGGCAAGTTCGGCGGGCTGGGCATCGAGGTTCAAGGGCAGAACGGCTTCGTTCGCGTTATTGCGCCCATCGACGACACGCCGGCCCAACGTGCTGGGGTCGAGGCGGGCGACCTGATCATCAAGGTCAACGACAAGGCCGTGAAGGGCCTGACGCTCACCGAATCGGTCCGACTCATGCGCGGTGAGCCCGGCACCAAGGTGACGCTGGATGTCGTACGCGAAGGCGAGGCCCAGCCGCTGCAAATCGACATCGTCCGCGACATCATCGAGGTGCGCAGCGTGCGCTCGCGCATGCTGGAACCGAACTACGGTTATCTACGGATTTCCACCTTCACCGGCGGCACCGGACGCCTGCTGGAAGAAGAACTGCAAAAGCTGCGCGCACGCAATGATGGCGCGCTGCGCGGACTCGTGCTCGATCTGCGCACCAACCCCGGTGGGGTGCTCAATGCGGCGGTGGACGTGTCCGACGCGTTCCTGAACCGTGGCGAGATCGTGTCGATCAAGGGGCGTAGCAATCAGGCCAATCGCACGTTCAATGCGACACCGGGCGATCTGCTCGACGGCGTACCGCTGGTGGTGCTGATCAACGAGGCCTCCGCATCGGCCTCCGAAATCGTCGCCGGCGCATTGCAAGATCACAGCCGCGCCGTACTGGTCGGCGCCAAAACCTTCGGCAAGGGCTCGGTGCAGACCATCGTGCCGCTGAAGAACGATGCCGCCATCAAGCTCACAACCGCGCGCTATTACACGCCGTCCGGTCGCTCCATCCAGGCCGAAGGCATCGACCCGGATATCGCCATCGAGCGCGTCAAGGTCGAGAAACGTGATGGCCCCAAAGCGATCACCGAAGCTGATCTCGCCGGCCGTCTGGACAATGATCAGCTGGATGACCTCCTCGAAGCCGAGGACGACGCCGAACTCAAGAGCGACCCCAATCTGGCCGAGAACGACTTCGGCCTGTTCGAGGCGCTGAATATCCTCAAGGGCCTGTCGATTCTAGAGCAGGCCAGGCGCTAAACTGCCCGACCAGACGCCTCGCCGCCGCCCCGCGGCGGGGTGTGTTTTCGTGATGCCGGGGCCAGGGATGGACAGCACATACACGGTCATGGACGCCGACTGATGTCACCACGGGGAGTTCGGGGACTCTGGCTCACGCTGCTGCTATTGGCCCCGGCCATGCTGCAGGCGCAGCCACGAATCGCCATCATCATCGACGACCTGGGTTACAGCCGTGACGCCGGCGTGCGTGTGCTGCAACTGCCCGGCCCCGTCGCCTGCGCATTCATTCCCGATGCGCCGTATTCGGTCGAGCAGGCCGAGGTGGCACATGAGTTGAGCAAGGAGGTGATGCTGCACCTGCCCATGCAACCGCATGCAGGCGCCCGCGCGCATCCCCATACGCTCACGGTGAACAGCACATCGGACGACGTGCGCAGCGTGCTCAACGGGGCGATGCTGCATATTCCCCACGTTGTCGGCCTGAACAACCATCAGGGCAGCCTGCTCACCGAGCGCAGCAGCCACATGCGCTGGCTGATGGACGCGATGGACGCGTATCCGCATCTCTATTTTGTCGACAGCATGACGACACCACGCAGCGTTGCACTGCACTCCGCGCGTGCCGCTCACATTCCCAGCGCGCGGCGGAATGTTTTTCTCGATCACGAACGCGATACGGCGGCGATCCACGCTGAGTTCGATCGCCTGGTGCGCTACGCCAAGCGGCACGGCACCGCATTGGCCATCGGCCACCCTTACGAGGAAACGCTCGCCGTGCTGGAGCGCAGACTGCCATCGCTCAAGCGCGAAGGCATTGTCTTGGTGGCGGTGAGCGACCTGATCCATACGCGCACGGCCCAGCGCGGCGATCAGGACTGGCGGATCAGCCTCCGCCTGGGCGACGCGCCGACAGCCATAACACCAGACCGGATGCTCCAAGCAGCCAACTGATCACAGGCATGCCGTTCCAGATCGCCGGACGGTAGCCATCCAGGCCGAAGATCACCAAGGCGGACAGCATGAGCGTCGCTCCGATCATCGTGCGCCGGTTGCTCCGCTGCTCCGAACGAAAGGCGTCCAGCATGCGATCCAGATCGGCCTGCCCCACGCCGCCGCTGTGCCCGTTTCCCAACCTCGACAATGCCCGAGGCAGGGCTTCCAGCAACTGCGGACCTTGCCGGCGAAGCTGCGCGACCACCCGTTTCGGGCTCATGCGCTCCTGCATCCACTCGGTCATCAGCGGCTTGGCGGTCTTCCACAAATCCAGATCCGGATACAACTGCCGGCCCAGGCCTTCGACCTGCAGAATCGTCTTTTGCAGTAACACCAGTTGCGGCTGCACGGTCATGTCGAAACGACGCGCGACCTCGAACAGCCGAAGCAGGAACATCCCGAAGGACAATTCGCTCAGCGGACGGTTAAAGATCGGCTCGCAAACCGAGCGAATCGCGCCTTCGAATTCGTCGACGCGCGTCGTCGCCGGCACCCAGCCCGATTCCACGTGCAGCTCGGCAACGCGGCGGTAGTCCTGATCGAAAAAGGCGACGAAGTTTTCCGCCAGATACCGTTGGTCATCCGGTGTCAGCGAACCGACAATCCCAAAATCCAGCGCCAGCCAGCGCGGATTGGCGGGATCACTGGTATCCACGAAGACATTGCCGGGATGCATGTCGGCATGAAAGAAGTTGAAGAAGAACACCTCGCGGAAAAAGATTTCCACGCCGCGCTCCGCCAGCAACTGGATGTCCACATCGCGCTGGCGCAGCGTGGCGATCTCGTCGACGGGCACGCCGTGCAGGCGCTCCATCACCATCACGTTCGGGCGGCAAAGCTCCCAGACGACCAGTGGGTGGTAGATCATCTCGCTGCCCAGCCAGTTGCGTCGCAGCTGACTGGCGTTGGCGGCCTCGCGCAGCAGATCGAGCTCGTCGAAGATCACCTTTTCGTACTCGGCGACGACTTCCTTGGGCCGCAGCCGTGGAGCCAGCGGCGAAAACCATTCGGCCAGCTGCGCCAACGCGTGCAGCAGATCGACATCGCGCCGAATCTGCGCGTGAATGCCGGGACGCACCACCTTGACGACCACATCGAAACCGGCAGCGCCGTTCTCGCCCTTGAGCCTCGCCGCGTGGACCTGCGCGATGGAGGCCGATGCCAGCGGCTTGTCATCGAAGATGGCGAAGACCTGCCCGACGGACTTGCCAAGGGCCTGCTCGACCAGCGCGCGCGCCTCGGCACCGGGAAACGACGGAACCTGGTCCTGCAGCTTGGACAGTTCACCCGCGAGTTCGGGCGGGAGAATGTCCGGGCGTGTCGACAAGGCCTGCCCGAACTTCACGAACACCGGCCCAAGTTCTTCCAGCGCCTTGCGCAATCGCACGCCAATGGGCTCGGCGAAGGATCGCTTGACGGGTTTGCCGAGGGCTTCCGCCAGTCCATACCGGCGATAGACACGCCGAATCTGCCAGAAACGGCGCAACTGTAGAGGTGAGAGCATGTGCGCATTCTCGCTGCGCCGCGCTTGGTCGGCAAACTTTGCCTGCCGCAGCGATGACGCGAACGTTGACCCGTCGTGGTCATGTCGTACCATGCGGGCGCAACGGGGAGACACAAATGAAAACAATTACGCTGCTGTCGTGCCTGCTGGCCGCGGTACTCGTTCCGGCTTATGCAGCCCAAGAGACCTATCCCGTCAAGGACGACGCCTTCACGCGCACGCTGCGCAGTCCAACGCCGGAACAGCTGGAATCCAAGGGGTTTCCGATGGGCGTTTACCGTGGCTCGCCCAAGGTTCAGGCCGAGGCCGACTGGTACGCCGACAACTTCTACAACACGCTGGCCGCCAAGAAGATCTGGCACGAGGGCAGCAGCCCGGCCACGCATGAGCGCAATGGCCCCATCACCTGGGACATCGCGCCGATCCCGCAGGCGCCACCCCCCTCTTGCGATCAACCGCAGCTCACAAAGTACGACGCCGAGGGCTGCCGCATCGCCGGCGCGCTGTTCACGGACGTGGAAGCCACCGATCCGGTCAAAGCCCAGCGCCTCCGCGAGGCCGTGCGCCGCGGCCGCGACGTTTGGTTCAAGGGCACCTTCGGCAACCAAGATCTGAACGACATCCACCTGGCGCGCACGATCGGCGATGCCAACATGCATTACGGCGAATGGATGCACACCAAGCATCGGCCGTACCGCTACACCCAATGGGGTCTGATCAACGACCCGGACTGCGAACAGGGCGACGAGTCCACCTACTGGCTTGATCGCTGCGCCGACCCCAAATCTTCCGGCGTGATCGGCTACCGCAAGTATTTTCGCGATCCGACCCGGGATGAGCAGGGCGAGGTCGTCTACGACCCGCGCACGGCACCATTCGAGGCCGGCGAGATCGAGTCGCAGAAGCGCTTCATGATCGGCCAGCCCTGCGTGCAGTGCCATGCCGCGTTCGACCCCACCAACCCGCCGGCTGACCCGAACGAGCCGGAATGGGAAAACATCATGGGGCTGATCGGCAACCAGTACGTCAACCAGCCTTTGGCCGCGTTCCTATCCGCCGTCCCCCGCGACCATTTCGCGGTGCAGGCCGTGGGCTCCGCGCGGCCCGGCACGGTCGACACCTCGCTGAATCCCAACGATTTCCAGCACAACCCCGGCACCCAGAACAACATCACGGACTTCATCAACAAGCGCGTGTTCCAGCACGAGATGAGGCATCCGTTCACGGGGAAAACCAGCACCGCGCCGACCCAGCACGTGTTGAAAGGCGCCGAGGATACCGTGGGCGACCGCCTGGCCTTGCTGCGCGTGTACATCAATATCGGCATGTGCACCGAGGAATGCTGGGTGCCGAATTTTCCGGTACCGGGTGACTTTTTCGGCGACGGCTCCACGCAAAAGCCGATGTCCA
>NZ_CAXRDQ010000004.1:0-9419 GCF_964229365.1 Abyssibacter sp.
CAAGACTTGCGTGAAGTGCCGCGCCGCCAGCGGGCGGGCAGCGCCAGGCCGGTGGCTTGGTACGCTCAGAAGCACACGTAGCGGGATGACGCGATTCGGGCAGCCTATGCATCTGGGGGATTCAGCATGCGGGAGGTGGGTGAGCACTTCGGCTTGCATTACTCAGTGGTCAGCAGGGTGATTTCTCGTGCACGAAACAAGACCTGACCCCATGTTTCATGTTTGCGCCAAGGTCGAATCAACTGTATCTAAATGCTCTGACACAGTCGGCTGTCGTGAGTATATTGTTCTGCATTACGAAAAAGGCATTCCCAAAAATCTCGTAGAGAACGTGAGTTTCAAGATCGTTGTAAACGGAAAAGAAAAAGTCATCTCCTATACAATCCCGCTTGAATATAAATATCACTACTCATTCTGGGATGTCATGCTGGGGGTATAAATGGTTAACAATGCTATCAACTTGTCGCCTTTTCCGTTGCTCGCTTTGTGGTTTAACGCTACGCTACCACAAAACCATCAACTCCAAAGCCGCAATTTATAGCGGCGTTATGCGCTTTCAAAATACAAAACGGTGGGGTAAGCATGAATCTCAAAGTCATTGGCGCTGGTTTTGGTAGGACAGGAACTTTGTCGGTATGCACGGCCCTCAACCAGCTGGACTTTCCGTGTTATCACATGTTTGAGGTGCTCGAGAATAAGGAAAACAAGTCACACCTTGATTTCTGGCGAAAAGTTGCCAACGAGGAGCCGGGCACTCAATTTCAGTGGAATCAGGTTTTCTCAAAGTACTCGGCCGCTGTAGATAACCCGGCATGTTGTGTGTGGCGTGAACTCATGACCGCCTATCCTGATGCTAAGGTCGTGCTAACCGTGCATCCCCGAGGGGCTGAAGCTTGGTACGAAAGCACCATGGACACTATTTACTTCACCGAGTCGTTGTGGCAGTTCAAGGTCCTAGAACTCTTGACGCCATTCGGAAGGAAGATGGGTGACATGTCTCGCAAGCTGATTTGGCAACGATCACACAAAGGAACCATGAGAGATCGGAGCAAAGCGATTGCTCATTATCATCAGCATATTGAGGAGGTGAAAAAATCTGTGCCAGCAGAGAGGCTTCTGGTCTTTTCCGTAGATCAGGGTTGGAAACCACTTTGCGAATTTTTAGGCGTCGCCGAGCCATCGACTGAGTTCCCCAATGTTAATGATCGTGCCGCCATCAAGCGGACAATTGCAGGAGTTACTCGAGGGGCCTATTTTATCCTTGGTATAGCCTTTATCGCTGTTGCTGGTTTGATATACGGATTAGTGAAAGCATTGGCCTAGGGAAACACTGATCTATTCACACCACCAAGACGGAGTCGGCTTTCCCGCAAGCCTGCGTTGCGAAGCGCGTCCATGCGCTTCGCCCTTCGGGCCGGCCTCCGGCCGTCCGAATACGTTCTACACGCATTCGTGTCGTTCGCGCATTTGGAACGACCAAATTTCACTTCTCGCGCCTTGCTTGGCCTGTTTTCAGGCAGCAACTTGGTGGTGTGAATAGATCAGTGTTTCCCAAGTTCAGCGTCGAGCTTATCCAGAACCCGAAGGCCTTTCTTTACGGAGCCGCGAGCGGCCATTGCACGAAACCGGGTTTCAGAATCGAATTCGGCAATGGCCTGGGTCGAGAGCTCTTCCATCAGCTTGTTCACACTGATGTGGCGTCGTTTGGCGAGTGCTTTGAGTCGCAGGTGCTTGTCGTCTGGAAGGCGAATTGTCAGCGTAGCCATATCAGTTATCTCCAAGCAGTTCGCCCGGAGTCATGATGCTGATCTCCGGAAATCGAAGCTGGCTCGTCCGGAAGTCCCGGACATTGTTCGTCACCACTGTTTCTGCGTTACCGCCAATGGCGAGTTCAAGAACATGGTTGTCGCCCTCGTCGCTGAGATTCGGGCGCCAGAGGTAGTAGATGGATATCCACTCACACACTGAACACAAGGCATCGACCAAGTCTTGGATCTCGCCCGCTGTGGCGGGGCACAGGTCCAATATGTCGCCGCGCGTTGTCACATCCTCATATTCCAGAAACAGCGCGTTACTGATGAGTGGCTTGTACTCTCCGAGGAGGCTGCGGCGCAGAACTTCTCGGTTCGTGCCGGAGTCGCTGATCAACGCTCCTGCGAGGACATTGGTGTCGATGACAATGCGTGGAGGCATGCTGCATATGATAGCGCATGTGCTATCAGTTATTCAGGGCGTATCGTGTCGTGTATGGACTCCTGCCGCAACGGGTGGTTGAGGACTCATCGATCGGTGCTTCATTAAAGGTTTTGTCGAGCCTGCCGATCCCCGAGGCACACACCTCTACGGCTCGTCCGATGTCCACCGGCCTGATCGATTCCATTAATCGCCGTACTCAGCTCGCCGGGTACAACCGCCTGGCGTTGCTGCTGTTCCGGCTGGGTGGCCAGGAGCTGTTCGGTATTAATGTGTTCAAGGTGCAGGAGGTCGTGCAGGCGCCCAAGCTCACCTGGGTGCCGGCGGCGCATTCGCATGTGCGCGGTGTTGCGCCGGTGCGCGGGCGGATGATTCCGGTGCTGGATCTGGCGGCCGCGGTGCAGGCTGCGCCGCCGGCGGATGAGCCGCGCTATCTGATCGTGGCCGAGTTCAACCGGCGGGTGCAGGGGTTTCTGGTGCACGGTGTCGAGCGCATCGTGAATGTGGATGTTGGCGAGGTGACGCCGCCGCCAGCCAGCGCCGGGGATGACGGTTATCTGACGGCGGTCACGCGGCTCAAGGATCGGCTGATCCAGATCATCGATGTGGAGAAGGTGCTGGCCGACGTGATTGGCCTGGCTGCCGATCTGGAGGCCTTGCCGGCACACACCGGCGATGCGCGTCAGCGCCGCTGGCGGGTGCTGGTGGCGGATGATTCCAAGGTGGCGCGTATGCAGATTGCCCGCACGCTGGAACAGCTTGATCTTGAGCCGGTGCTGGTGAACGACGGCCGCGAGGCGTTGCGGTTTCTGCGCTCGCAGGCCGAGTCGCGGCAGGGCGATGATGATTTGCTCATGGTGATCTCGGATATCGAGATGCCGGACAT
Source organism: Abyssibacter sp. (assembly GCF_964229365.1). Classification (NCBI taxonomy): domain Bacteria; kingdom Pseudomonadati; phylum Pseudomonadota; class Gammaproteobacteria; order Chromatiales; family Oceanococcaceae; genus Abyssibacter; species Abyssibacter sp. The sequence goes on from NZ_CAXRDQ010000004.1 coordinate 3,080, forward strand.
GGACGGCTACACGCTGACGACGGAAATACGTCGCGATCCGCGCCTGGAAACCCTCCATGTGTTGCTGCACACCTCGCTGTCTGGCGTGTTCAACCACAGCATGGTGGAGCAGGTGGGGGCGAACCGCTTCGTGCCCAAGTTCAATTCCGACGAGCTGGCTCGCAACGTCATCGAACGCTTGCGAAACAAGGAGTTGGAGCTGGAACAGGCCGCCATGGCCTGATCGCCCGCCCCCTGTTCGTTCACGCCCTGGCGCGGCACGGCGGCGGCGCCGTGGTACATCGCTTGCCTGAAGCCCGGCGAATACGACTCGCTGGAGACTCGGCATGGCGGCCGGACTCGACAAGCTCTACGGAATCCACGCGCAATCGCTGGCATTGCAGCAGCAGCGGTTGCAGCACGTGGCCGCGAACATCGCGAATGCGGATACGCCCAATTACCGGGCCAAGGACATCGATTTTCAGACCGCGCTGGCCCAGGCGGCGGGTGCATCTGACTCGCCTGCTCTCCAGCGAACGAATGACCGGCATCTGAACATCGCCGGCATCGCCACGGCCGCGCCGGCTGGTGTCGCGACCGAACGTGACAGCACGCAGCCCAGCCAGGACGGCAATACCGTTGAACTGCACCGCGAGCAGGCGGCCTTTGCGGATGCCGCGCTGCGTTATCGCGCCAGCCTGCAGTTCGCGCAGGGCCGTCTCACCACGCTGATGTCCGCGATCCGCGGCGAGTAGGGAGGCCAGCATGTCCGACTTTTCCATCTTTCGAATCGCCGGTTCCGCGCTGCAGGCGCAGTCGGTCCGGCTGAACACGGTCGCCAGCAATCTGGCGAATGCCGACACCGTCGCCGGCACGCCGGATGCCGTCTACAAGGCGCGGATGCCGGTGTTCGAAACCGAGCTCAACGCCGCCACCGAACAGGCCGGCGTGCGGGTGAGCGAAATCGTGCAAAGCACCGAAGAGCCCACGCGTATCCACCGCCCCGGCCATCCGGATGCCGACGAGCAGGGATATGTGTACGCCACCAACGTCAACCCGGTTGAGGAGATGGTCAACATGATTTCCGCCAGTCGCTCCTACCAGACCAGCGCCGAGGTGTTGAACACCGGCAAGGATCTGATTCTCAAGACATTGGAACTGGGGCGCTGAGATGACAGCCATTGGCGATAGCAGCCTCACCGGCCTGTTGGGCGGCACGAGTTCCGGCGCGGCGGCTGAAAACACGGCCACGCAAAACATGCTCAATCAGCAGGATTTCTTTTCGCTGATGATTGCCCAGTTCCAGAACCAGGACCCGTTCAAGCCGATGGAGTCGGGCGAGTTTCTGGGGCAGATCGCCCAGTTCAGCACGGTTGATGGCATCCACAGCCTGAATACCGCGTTTGGCGATCTCCAAACCCAGCTCACCTCGGACCAGGCCCTGCAGGCCAGCGCGCTGATCGACCGCGATGTGCTGATCCCGACCTCGACGGTGCGCTACGGCGGCACTGGCGAGGTTTCGGGTCGGGTTGATGTGCCGCTGGGCGCCGACCGGGTCACGGTCGAGGTGGTCGATGGCAGCGGCCAGACAGTGCGCAGTTACTCGGCGGCGGGCGCCGCCCTGGACGCGCAATTCGAATTCAGCTGGGACGGGCGCGACGCCGAAGGCAACGCCATGCCCGCTGCCGATTACACGGTGCGCGTGCGCGCCGGCCAGGGCGACGCCGAAGTCGCGCTGGTGCCCGAACTGGCCGGTCGCGTCAGCGCTGTTCGTATGGGCGCCAGCGGCCTGTTGCTCGAAGTCGCCGGGTTTGGCGACGTGCCGTTTTCCAGCATTTCCCGCATCGCCTGAGGAGGCTTTCGCATGCCGTTCAATATTGCACTGAGTGGAATCAACGCCGCCTCGGCGGATCTGAACACCACCGCACACAACATTTCCAACGCCAACACCACCGGCTTCAAGCAGTCGCGCACCGAGTTTGCGGACGTTTACGCCGCCGGCGCATTCGGCCTGTCGTCGGTGAACCAGGGGTCCGGCGTGCGGGTTGCCGCCGTGTCGCAGCAGTTCACCCAGGGCACGATCAACTTCACCGAGAATCCGCTGGATCTGGCGATTAACGGCGAGGGGTTCTTCACCGTGTCCCAGGGCGGGGAGACCGGCTACACCCGCGCCGGTTCGTTCCAGCTCGACCGCGATGGCTACGTCGTTAACGCCTCCGGCCAGAACCTGCAGGTGTTTCCGCCGGTCGGCACCGGTGGCTTTGCCACTGGCGGGCTGGAGTCGTTGCAGCTGGCCTCGACAGAAAACCCGCCGCAGGCCTCCGGCGAACTGGTCGTGGGCGTCAATCTGCCGGCGAATGCCGATGTGCCGGCCATCACGCCGCTGGACCCGGCTGATCCTGATTCCTACAACCACACCACGTCGATGACGGTTTACGACTCGCTGGGCGCCGCGCACACCGCCAGCTTTTTCTACACCAAGGATGCGGCGGCCAATACCTGGAACGTGCAGGCTTATGTGGATGGCGCCGCAGTGGGCAACGCGCAGCAGATCGCCTATGACACCAGCGGCCAGCTCGTGACCCCGGCCGGTGGCGCGCTGACGCTGCCGGCGCATCCGGTGAACACCGGCGCGGCCGATCTGAATCTGACCGTCGATGTCGGCGAAACCAGCCAGTACGGCGAAAGCTTCGCCGTGAACAATCTTTCGCAGGACGGCTATACCACCGGCCGCCTGAGCGGGCTGGAAGTGACCGATGAGGGCATCGTCCAGGCGCGGTTCACCAACGGTCAGGCGACACCGCTGGGCCAGCTTGCCATTGCCAACTTCAACAATGTGCAGGGTCTGCAGGCGCAGGGTGACAACTTCTGGACCGCGACCTACGGCTCTGGCGAGGCCCGGCTGGGCGTGGCAGGCAGTTCCGATCTAGGGCTGGTGCAGTCCGGTGCGCTGGAAGGCTCCAACGTCGACCTCACCGAACAGCTGGTGAAGATGATCACCGCGCAGCGCAGCTTCCAGGCCAATGCGCAGACGATCTCGGCGGCCGACACCATCACCCAGACCATCATCAATATCTAGGGCCTGAGGGGAGCCGCACCATGGACAAGTCGATCTACACCGCGATGTCGGGCGCCGTGCGCACACTCACGGCGCAGTCGACGGTGTCCAACAACTTGGCCAACGCCTCGACGGTGGGTTTTCGCGCCGAGCTGGCCATGGCCACGACCGCGCCGGTGGATGGCGACGGCCTGCCGACGCGGGTGGCCTCGACCTTCGGCGGGGCCGCCTTCGATCCGTCGGTCGGCACGCTGATGACCACCGACCGCCCGCTGGACGTCGCCGTACGCGGCAGCGGCTGGATCGCGGTGCAGGATGCCTCCGGCGAGCCCGCCTACACCCGCAATGGCGAGTTGCAGATCGATGCACTCGGGCAGCTGGTGACCAGCCGCGGCGAGCTGGTGCTGGGCGATGGCGGACCGATCGCGATACCGCCCCATGAGAACGTGACCATCGCCGACGACGGCACGGTGTCGGTGATTCCGCAGGGTCAGGGTGGCGCGGTGCAGGCCACGGTGGCACGTATCCGCGTCGACAACATTCAGCCGCAGGCGATGCGCCGTGGCGACGATGGTTTGTTTCGTCCGGGCGAGGACGCGGCAGTCGAGCCCGCAGCCGGCGCGGCGTTGTCCGTCGGCACGCTGGAATCGTCCAACGTCAATCTGGCGCAGTCGCTGGTCGAGATGATCGCGCTGTCCCGTCAATTCGAACTACAGGTCAAGGCCATACGCAGCGCCGACGAGAACGCCCAGGCGGCGGCTGCGGTGATGCGGATCAACGGCTAGGAGCACATACGATGAATTCAGCACTTTGGGTCGCCAAGACCGGACTGGACGCGCAGCAGTCGCGGATGTCCGTGGTCTCGAACAATCTGGCCAACGTCAACACCACCGGGTTCAAGAAGGGGCGGGCGAGCTTCGAGGATCTGCTGTTCCAGCACGTGAAGCAGGTTGGCGCGCCCACGTCGCAGCAAACCGATTCGCCGACGGGGCTGTCGCTGGGCACGGGCGTGCGCGTGGGTGCCACGGAGAAGACCTTTGCCCAGGGCAATCTGCAGCAGACCAGCAATCCGCTGGATCTGGCGATTAATGGCCGTGGCTTCTTTCAGGTCTTGCTGCCTGACGGCACTGCGGCCTACACCCGCGATGGCAGCTTTCAGATCAGCGCCACCGGAGATCTGGTGACATCGAACGGTTACGCCGTGCAGCCGGGCATCAATATTCCCGATGGTGCGCAGACGCTCACCGTGGGTTCGGACGGCACGGTGGCGGTGCAGTTCGCCGGCGAATCACAACCGCAGCAGGTCGGCACGCTGCAAATCACCGATTTCGTCAATCCGGCCGGTTTGCAGCCGCAGGGCAACAACCTGTTCACCGAGTCCGGCTCCAGCGGCCCGCCGCAGACCGGCACGGCCAGCCTGAACGGCCTGGGGTCGCTGATCCAGGGATCGCTGGAAGCCTCCAACGTCAATGTCGTGGAAGAGCTGGTGAACATGATCGAGACCCAGCGCGCCTACGAGATGAACTCCAAGGCGATCTCCACGGTGGATCAGATGCTGTCTTACGTGAACAACAACCTGTAGCCGCCATGCAGCCTGTCATTCTTGTTGCAGCACTGGCGCTGGCCGTCTTGGCCGGCTGCGCCAGCTCGCCGAATCCGGCCGAAGGCCTGCCGGCCGTGCCGCAGATCGCCCCGGTGCAGCCCACGGCCGGGGCGATTTACGCGCCGGGTCGCGGGCTGGCGCTGTTCAATGATCGTCGCGCCGGGCAGGTGGGCGACGTGATCACGGTGATTCTCAGCGAGCAGACCAACGCCCAGAAGCAGGCCTCGGCCAGCACCGGCAAGTCCACCGGCATCGATATCGGCGCGCCCAGTCTGTTCGGTGGCGCGGTGACCGCCAACGGGCTGGAGTTTCTGGGCGCCAGCGTGGATGCCAATCGCGATTTTTCCGGCACCGGCAACGCCAGTCAGAGCAACAGCCTGAGCGGTTCGCTGTCGGTGGTGGTGACCGAGCAGCTGCCCAATGGCCTGCTGGTGATCATCGGCGAAAAGCGTTTACGCCTGAACCAGGGCGACGAGATTCTGAAGATTTCCGGGCTGGTGCGTCCCGAGGATATCCAGCCGGACAACACCATCGCCTCGACGCGTGTTGCCAATGCGTCGATCAGCTACAGCGGCCGGGGCGCGCTGGCCGATGCCAATGCCAAGGGCTGGCTGGCCCGCTTCTTTGACAGTGCCTGGTGGCCGCTATGAACCGATTCGTTGCGAGTGCTGTGCTGGGTCTGCTGCTGGCCGTCGCCACACCAGTGGCCCAGGCCGAGCGGGTCAAGGATCTGGCCAGCGTGGCGGGTGTGCGTGGCAACCCGTTGGTCGGCTACGGGCTGGTGGTCGGGTTGGATGGCACGGGCGATCAGTCCAGCCAGGCACCGTTCACCACCCAAACCCTGCGCAACATGCTCACGCAGCTGGGGGTGACGATTCCGCAGAACGTGAATCCGCAGCTCAAGAATGTCGCGGCGGTTGCGATCCATGCCGAACTGCCGGCCTTCGCCAAGCCCGGCCAGAAGCTGGACATCACCGTCTCATCGATTGGCAATGCCAAAAGCCTGCGCGGCGGGGCGTTGTTGATGGCGCCGCTCAAAGGGGCGGATGGGCAGGTCTACGCCATCGCCCAGGGCAATCTGGTGGTTGGCGGCTTCGGTGCGTCGGGCCTGGACGGTTCGCGCATCTCGGTCAATATTCCCAGCGCCGGGCGGATTCCGGGCGGGGCCATGGTCGAACGCAGCGTGGTCAACGGTTTCGCCACCCGATCCGAGGTGCTGCTAAACCTGCACACGCCGGACTTCACCACCGCCACCCGGCTCGCCGGGGGCGTGAATGACTTGCTGGGCGAGCGGACCGCGAGGGCGATGGACGCGGTGACGGTTGCCGTGCGCGCGCCGGCCGACGCCGACATGCGTGTGGCGTTTCTGTCCGTGCTGGAAAACCTGGACATCGAGCCCGGCGACGCGCCGGCGCGGGTGGTCATCAACAGCCGCACCGGCACGGTGGTGATCGGCAGCCACGTGCGGGTGCATCCGGCTGCGGTGACCCATGGTTCGCTGACGGTCACCATCCGTGAGGATGCCCAGGTAAGCCAGCCGAATCCCTTCGGCGGTGGCAACACCGCCATCGTCGCGGACTCGGGCATCGCCATCGATCAGGACGCCAACCGGATGTTCCTGTTCGATTCCGGCGCGACGCTGGAGGCGATTGTCGGTGCCGTGAACCGTGTGGGCGCCGCGCCGGGTGATCTGGTCGCGA
>NZ_CAXRDQ010000005.1:0-74269 GCF_964229365.1 Abyssibacter sp.
CCAGCCGGTCATGCAGGGTCTGTGCCGTATCGGTGGCGGTGATGGGCAGTGTGCCGGCAAGACGGATCGCACCGGTATCAAGGCCGGCATCCATCTGCATGATGGTAATGCCGGTCTCTGTATCACCGGCGAGGATTGCACGCTGGATCGGCGCAGCACCCCGCCAGCGCGGCAGCAGCGAGGCGTGAATGTTGACACAGCCCATACGCGGTATCGCCAGCACGGTGGCCGGTAGAATCAGCCCATAGGCCACAACCACCATGACGTCAGGCCTCAGCGCCGACAGCTCGTTCTGGGCCGCAGGATCACGTAGCGATGCCGGCTGAAAGATTGGCAGGTCCAGCGACTCTGCCAATGCCTTGACCGGACTCGGCCGGGGCTTGCGGCCACGTCCGGCGGGACGATCTGGCTGGGTGTAGACGCCGCAGACGTCAAACCCGGCGTTCACCAGCGCCTGCAACGGCGGCACCGCGAATTCCGGCGTGCCGGCGAAGGCAACCCTCATGGCGCGATCCGGACGGGGCTCAATCCGATTCCTGCCGCTGCTGCTTCTCCAGCTTGCGGCGGATACGGTTTCGCTTCAGCTGCGACAGGTAGTCGATATAGAGCTTGCCGTCGAGATGGTCGATCTCATGCTGGATGCACTGGGCGAGCAGGCCTTCGCCGGTCAGCTCGAAGGACTCGCCATGGCGATCCAGCGCACGCACGGTCGTCCGTCCATGACGTTCGATGCGGTCGTAGTGCCCCGGCACCGACAGACAGCCCTCTTCGACAAGCTCCGGCTCCTCGGCCCCGATGATCTCGGGATTGATCATCACGATCGGAGAATCTTTCTTCTCCGAGCAGTCCATGACCGCCAACCGCAAGGCGATACCGACCTGGGTGGCCGCCAGTCCGACGCCGGGGGCGTCGTACATCGTTTCGAACATGTCGTCGATCAGCGCTTGCAGTTCATCATCGAACTGCTTCACCGGTTTGCCGGCATTGCGTAGACGAGGATCAGGATGGTGAAGAATTTTCAGGATTGCCATGCTAAATTGCTCGCAACAACTTGATGCGGCTCAAGGAATTCACTGTGCAACAGTCACCGTTCCTCGATGTCGCTGGTCCTGTCAGCCGCGATGTTGGGAGTGGGGACGCGAATGACGAAGTATAAACCTTTGCTGTCTTCGATTGCCGGCGCCTGCCTGCTGATGGCCTGTGCCAGCGATCCGGCGCCTGCGCCCTCACCCTCGTTCGAGCCGCCGCCACCCAGGGCCGAACCGGGCTTACCGCCACCGGTGGTCGAGGTTGCCGACAACGCGCCCCTGAAATACGTGGTGAAGAAAGGCGACACGCTGTGGGACATCGCCAGCTACTTTCTGCGCGATCCATGGCTTTGGCCCGAGGTCTGGTACGTCAATCCGCAGGTCAACAACCCGCATCTGATCTTCCCCGGCGACGAGTTGCTGCTGGTCTGGGTCGACGGGCGCCCTCAGATTCGCCGTTCCGGCCTGGGCGTCGAGCGCCTGTCGCCGCGCGTGCGCAATCTGCCGCTGGACGCCGCCATTCCGACGATTCCGATCGACGCCATCCGCAATTTCCTGCGCGGACCGCGTCTGATCGAAACCGACACGCTGGACGACGCGCCCTATGTGCTTGAATTCGTCGGCGAGCATCTGATCGGCGCCGAGGGCATGTCGGTTTATGTCATGCGCCTGCCGGAAAACGATGTCACGGCCTATCAGATCGTGCGCCGCGGCGAGACCTACCGCGATCCGGACAACAACAAGATACTCGGTGTCGAGGCCATTCCGATTGGCGAGATCGAGGTGCTGGACTACGGCTCACCCGCCGTGGCCCGGGTACTCGATTCACAGCGCGAGATTCTGATCGGCGATCACATGCTGCCGTCGGAAGAGGAAATCTTCAGCGCGAACTTTTTCCCGCATTCGCCCGCCAACGACGTCGAAGGCCGCATCGTCAGCGTCTACGAAGGCGTTTCGCAGATTGGTCAGTACGCCATCGTGGCGCTGAACCGCGGCCAGACCCACGGTCTTGCGCCCGGCCATGTGCTGAGCGTTTATCAGGCCGGCCGCAAGGTCTCCGATCCGTACAAGAGCGGCTACGGCAAGGTCCAGCTACCGGACCAGCTCGCCGGTACGCTACTGGTCTTCAAGACGTACGAGCGGTTCTCCTATGGCCTGGTCATGGAGGCTTTCCGGCCGGTGCATGTGCTGGACAAGGTCAAGAACCCTCAACCCGGACGCTGAGGTCGCGGATTGACTGACCCGCGCCGGGTCTGGCTGCGCCTGCTGCGCACCCCCGGCCTGGGTCCGGTTCGCACGCAGCGTCTGCTCGATGCGTTCGGCCATCCCGATCAGGCCCTGGCGGCGCCGAGAACCGAGCGTGAGCGAGCGGGCCTGCCTGCCGCGGTGGCGGCCGCACTGGACATCGAACCGGTGGGCATCGACGACGATCTGCGCTGGCTGGACGCCGAGCCGAACCGAGCGCTGATCACACGAGACGATGCGGTGTTTCCTGATGCACTCCGGCAAATCGCCGCGCCGCCAGCGGCACTATTCGTTCTGGGCGACCCGGATGTGCTGCGATTGCCGCAGCTCGCCATCGTTGGCAGTCGCAACCCGACCCCGCAGGGCGCGGAGAATGCACAGGCCTTCGCCTATTCCCTTGCCGCACGCGGACTCACCATCACCAGCGGCCTGGCCCTCGGCGTTGATGGACAGGCGCATCGAGGCGCCCTCGCCGCGGGCGGGCTTACGGTGGCGGTTTGCGGTACCGGGCTGGACCGCGTGTACCCGGCCACCCATCGCGATCTGGCGCATCAGATCGCGGCGGAAGGTGCGCTGGTATCGGAGTGGCCACCGGGCACGCCTCCCAAGGCCGAGCATTTCCCGCGCCGCAATCGCATCATCAGCGGGCTGGCATTGGGCGTGCTGGTCGTCGAAGCCGCCATCGAGTCCGGCTCATTAATCACCGCGCGCGATGCCATGGAGCAAAACCGCGAAGTCTTCGCGATTCCCGGCTCCATCCACAACGTATTGGCGCGTGGCTGCCACCGGCTGATCCGCGATGGCGCCACCCTGGTGGAAACGGCTGAAGACTTACTGGAACCCTTGGCAGGCCGGCTCGACTGGACGCCCGGCGCCGGCGCCCAGGCCTCCGATGCATTCCCTGACCCTGCGACCACACCGCGCTATGACGCGGACTACCAACGCTTGTTGAAGGCAATGGGCGACGCGCCGGTCAGTCTCAACACGCTCGTCGATCGGACCGAATTGACCGTCGAGGCGGTTTCTTCCATGCTGCTGGTCCTAGAGTTGGATGGTGTTGTTGCCTCCGCCTCTAGCGGACTTTTCATGCGATTGTCATCTGCACACTGAATCGTGAATAACCGCGCTGTGGAACCACGGCATGGGTGGCTGATGCCTTGGTTTCACGTCAATCGAAACCGGTACCACGCCTGCGCAGACAGGCCCAACTCAAGGGCAAACGACATGAAGGAAAACGTGCTCGACGTCCTCCTTTACCTGTTTGAGAACTACCTGGAAGAAGAAATCGAGGCCCGTTACGACGGCAGCCCTCTCCGCGAAGAACTCGAAGCCGCTGGCTTCCCAATGGAAGCGATCAGCCACGCCTTCGATTGGCTGGAAGGCCTGGAATCGCGCAAGCGCTCGATCGAAACCGTCACTGTCAGTACCGCCTCACGGGTCTATGCCGCAGAGGAGATGGCGCGGCTGTCGACCGGCTGCCGGGGTCTGCTGATGCACCTGGAGAATCTGGGCATCCTCCACCCGGACGGCCGCGAACTGGTCATCGAGCGCCTCATGGCCCTGGACGACGATGCCGTCGAGGAAGACCACGTCAAGTGGGTGGTGCTGATGGTGCTGTTCAACCAGCCCGAGCACGAAGAGGCCTACGCCCGGATGGAAGACCTGGTGTTTCAGGACTACGCGGAAGCACTGCACTAAGCGCCGACGGTCTTCGGCGTCGCCCCGGGCGCCGGAGACCGTTGATCACCGGCCGGACAAGAGCAGCCGCAGCGCCCGGCCAGACTGCGGCACCAGAGCCTGAGCGGGCTTGCGCCAAGACTTGGCCCGTGGCCGTTTGCAGACGGCCCGACTTGCAAGTCTTCCAAGCCACGGCCATGCTCGCGCCCCCAAATCCCCAATCCAACAAAAGGGTTTCCGCCCCCCATGGCGCAGAATCTGGTCATCGTCGAATCGCCTGCCAAGGCCAAGACCATCGAGAAATATCTCGGTAAGGATTACCGAGTACTGGCGTCCTACGGCCATGTGCGAGACCTGGTTCCCAAGGAAGGGGCTGTTGATCCCAGCGCAGATTTCGCGATGCGCTATCAGGTCATCGACCGCAACGAAAAGCACGTCAAGAACATTGTCGAGGCGCTGAAGAAATCCGACTCCCTGCTGCTGGCGACTGACCCTGATCGCGAAGGGGAGGCCATCGCCTGGCATCTGCTGGAGATCCTCAAGGAGCGCAAGCTGCTGGGCGACAAGCTGGTGCAGCGCGTGGTGTTCCACGAAATCACCGAGCGCGCGATCCAGGAGGCCCTGAGCCATCCGCGCGCCGTGTCCGATCACCTGGTCGATGCACAGCAGGCGCGGCGCGCCCTCGACTATCTCGTCGGTTTCAATCTCTCCCCCCTGCTGTGGCGCAAGGTACAGCGCGGACTGTCAGCGGGGCGCGTGCAAAGTCCGGCGTTGCGGCTGATCGTTGAACGCGAAGACGAGATCGACAAGTTCGTCGCACAGGAATACTGGTCCATCGACGCCCAGGTGCAGAAGGATGGCCAGTCCTTTGCCGGCCGCTTGTGGACCTTCGGCGGCGACAAGGTGGAGCAGTTCACCTTCACCGACGAGGCCGGCGCCACCGGCGCCCGCGAAAAGCTGCTGGCCGCAGCCGGCGGCTCGCTCACCGCAGAGACGGTCGAGAAAAAACAACGTCGCCGCAATCCCGCACCGCCGTTCACGACATCGACCCTGCAGCAGGAAGCCTCGCGCAAGCTCGGCTTCACGACGACGCGGACCATGCGCACGGCGCAGCAGCTGTATGAGGGCATCGAGATCGACGGCTCCTCGATCGGCCTGATCACCTACATGCGGACCGACTCGGTGTCGCTGGCCAACGATGCGCTGGTGGAAATGCGTGAGGTGATTGCCGAGCGCTACGGCAACAAGGCATTGCCCGACAAGCCGCGCCACTTCAAGACCAAGTCCAAGAATGCCCAGGAAGCGCACGAAGCCGTGCGCGCCACATCGGCAGCTCGTCACCCGGCCGACATGAAAAAATACCTCAACAGCGACCAGAGCAAGCTGTATGAGCTGATCTGGAAGCGTGCGATGGCCAGCCAGATGCAGCCGGCGCTCTACGACACGGTGTCACTGACGCTGGCCGCCGGCGACGGACACAGCTTCCGCGCCACCGGATCGACCCTGGTCGAGCCGGGCTTCATCGCCGTCTATCAGGAAGGCCGCGACGATTCGAAGGCCGACGACGACGACAAGACCCTGCCGCCGGTCGAGCAGGGCGATGTACTGGAACTGCTGGACATCGCCGCCGACCAGCACTTCACCGAGCCGCCGCCTCGCTACACCGAAGCCAGCCTAGTGAAGACGCTGGAGGAATACGACATCGGCCGGCCGTCGACCTATGCCAGCATCATCTCCACGTTGCTGTCGCGCGAGTATGTGGAACTGGAATCCAAGCGGTTCTACCCCACCGACATCGGCCGCATCGTCACCCGGTTCCTGACCGAACACTTCACCCAGTACGTGGATTACGACTTCACGGCCCGGCTGGAAGATGAACTGGACGCCGTTTCACGTGGTGAAAAGGACTGGAAGCCGCTGCTCGAAGGCTTTTGGGAACCCTTCCACGAGACCGTGGAATCCAAGCAGGACATCTCCCGCGCCGAGGTGGCGCAGGCCCGGGAACTGGGCACCGACCCCAAGTCAGGCAAACCGGTGATCGTTCGGATCGGCCGCTATGGGCCTTTCGCGCAGATCGGCTCCAAGGACGACGAAGACAAGCCGAAGTTCGCCAGCCTGCGGCCCGGGCAACGCCTGGACAAGATCACCCTGGACGAGGCCCTGGCCCTGTTCCAGCTACCGCGTGACATGGGCGAAACGCCTCAGGGCGAAGAGATGCAGGTCAACGTCGGGCGCTTCGGGCCCTACGTGCGCTTCGGCAAGAAATTCGCGTCGCTCGGCAAGGAAGACGACCCCTACACGGTCAGTCGAGACCGCTGCCTGGAACTGGTCGCGGCGAAGAAAAAGCTGGATGCGGAACGCGAGATCCACGTCTGGGAAGACGAGGGCATCAAGGTGCTGAACGGCCGTTACGGCCCGTACATCACCGACGGCAAGAAGAACGCCAAGATTCCCAAGGACACCGAGCCCAAGTCGCTGACACTGGAGCAGTGCCAGGAACTGATTGCAGCGGCGCCTGAACGCAAGAAACGCGGTACGCGCAAGGCCGCGCCTAAGGCCAAGAAGAGCGGGTGACGACGGCGTTTCAGCTTCGTCAGGCCGCCGGTAGGCTGCGCGCCGGCGGGCTGGCGCTCTACCCCACCGAAGGTGTCTGGGGGCTGGGTTGCAATCCGCTGGACCCGGACGCGGTATTCGCCCTGCTGGCGCTGAAGGCCCGCCCCGTGTCCAAGGGGCTGATCCTCATCGCCGACCGCGCGGAGCGGCTCGCCCCCTATGTCGTGGACCTGAGCGATCTACCGGCGCCCGGCGATCAACCGACGACCTGGATTCTGCCGGCTCACGTCGCCTGCCCCTGGTGGCTGACGGGGGGACGACCGACGCTCGCCGTGCGTATCACCACCCATCCCGTTGCCGCCGGGCTTTGTGCCCACTTCGGCGGTGCCATCGTGTCGACCAGCGCCAACCCTGGGGGCCGGCCGGCACCGCGACGGGCCTCCCAGATCGACCCGCAGATCCGTCAGGCGGTCGACCTGAAACTGGGCGGGCGAACCGGCCCGCTACGCGGCGCAACCCCCATCCGCGTTGCCGGCAGCGGTGACTACGCACGAGGCGGCATGCCACGTGGCTGATTCCGCGACCATCCAGCCTGCGGCGGTTGAGGCATTTCTGCGTCAACTGCAAAGCGACATCTGCTCGGCGCTGGAGTCGCTGGAGCCCACCGCACGCTTCGCACACGATGTCTGGCAGCGCGCCGAAGGCGGTGGCGGCAACACCCGGGTGCTGGAAGATGGCGCCGCACTGGAACGCGCCGGCGTGGCGCTGTCGGTCATCCAGGGCAAGCGGCTGCCGCCCGCGGCTAGTGCCCGCAATCCCGAGCTGGCCGGCCGGGGGTTTCGCGCCATGGGCGTTTCCGTGGTCGTCCATCCCCGCAACCCCTATGCGCCCACGTCACATATGAACGTGCGCTTTCTGGTCGCGGAATCGGCCGATAGCCCGCCGATCTGGTGGTTCGGTGGCGGCTTCGATCTCACGCCGATCTATGGTTTCGACGAAGACTGCCGCCACTGGCATGCGACAGCGAAAGCGCTTTGCGCACCCTTCGGCGCCGAGGTGTACCCGCGCTACAAGCAGGCCTGCGACGACTACTTCTATCTGCCGCACCGCCAGGAGCCCCGCGGCATTGGTGGGTTGTTCTTCGACGACCTCAACGATGGGGGTTTCGAGCGCTGTTTCGCGTTCCAGCAGTCGGTCGGTCGGGGCTATGTCGATGCGCTGCTGCCGATACTGCAGCGCCGCTGCGACATGACGTACGGCGAACGCGAGCGGGCGTTCCAGCTATACCGCCGCGGGCGCTATGTGGAGTTCAACCTGGTGCACGACCGCGGCACGCTGTTCGGGCTGCAGTCGGGCGGGCGCACCGAATCCATTCTGATGTCCATGCCACCTGCCTCCGGCTGGCGGTATCGGCACGTGCCAGAACCCGGCTCGCCAGAGGCTGCGCTGACGGAACATTTCCTCGTACCGCGAGCCTGGGCGTAGCGGTCGCGCCCGGTCTATGTTGCGCAGCCATACCGGCCGGGACAGACTCCCGTCATGACACTGACCGAACTCAAGTATCTGGTCGCCCTGGACAGCGAACGCCACTTCGGCCGCGCGGCCGACCGCTCCTTTGTTAGCCAGCCGACGTTGTCGGTGGCGCTGCGCAAACTGGAAGATGAACTCGGCGTGACGCTGTTCGAACGGCACCGCGGCGAAGCGCGACCCACCCCCATCGGCGAACGCATCATCGCCCAGGCCCGGGTGGTGCTGTCCGAAGCGGCACAGATCGAGCAGCTGGCCCGCGCTGGACAGAACGAACTGGCTGGCCCACTGCGCCTGGGGGCGATTTACACGGTCGGGCCTTATCTGTTGCCCTACCTCGTCCCGGCCCTGCGGAAGGCAGCGCCCAGCATGCCGCTAATCATCGAGGAAAACTTCACGGTCAATCTGATTGAGCAGCTCAAGCAGAACGAACTGGATGCAATCCTCATCGCGTTGCCGATTGATCAGGCCGGCCTGCAGCCGTGGCCGGTGTACGACGAGAGCTTTTCGGTGGTCCTGCCCGCCGACCACCCCTGGGCGGCGGCCGAGGACATTCCGTCCGAAGAGCTGGCCGGCGAGCACCTGCTGCTGCTGGGACCAGGTCACTGCTTCCGGGATCAGGTCGTCGAGGCCTGCCCGAATTGTGTCGATCAGGTGCAGGGTCAGCCGAGACCGCTAACCGGCTCCAGTCTGGAGACGATCCGACACATGGTCGCCAGCGGGCTGGGTATCACCGTCCTGCCTCAGAGCTCAATCGTCAACCGGCCGGATGAAACCACCATGCTGATCACGCGGCCGTTTCAGTCACCGGCACCGCAGCGCCGCATCGCCATAGCCTGGCGCAAGAACTTCCCTCGCCGGCAGGCCATCGCCGCACTGCAGGAAGCGATACTTTCCAGCGCCATGGCTGGCGTCACCTGGGTACAGGAGCCGGCTCCCTGGGAGGTCAGCCCAGCCGCCTGATTCTCTCAGGCCATGTCGTGCCGGCGATTGCCAGGCAAATCAGTCGCCGCGGCGACGCTAGCCGTCGAGCTGAGCCTGACGACTCGCCAGTTCGTCGCGCTGGGGCCGCGGCAGCGCTGGGGCGGTGACCCGGATGCCCGCACGAATCCTCTGCAGCGCTGCGTTGCCCTGCTGGGCGATTTGCCGACCAACAGGTTGCGTATCGAAGTTCAGCACCAGCCAATGACGGGCGCTATCGGGGTCGGCCGTGCGCGGCACCGCGCCAGCAGCGGCCCCGCCGGGCGCCGCGAGCAGGCCCAGGACTAGCCCGACGGCCAGCCATGGCCGCCCTTGCGTGGATCTTCGATTGGTCATGGTCGCGTCTCCCTGCGAAGCCGCCCGGCCAGTGGCGCGGTCGGCATGCCTTGTTGCCGGGCGGGGTGCCCTCCCCAGCGAGACGCGGGAACCTGCCGAAGCGTCGCAGCCTTATAGCGTCGTGGCCTTGGCCGACGGATTGAGCTTGTCCAGGGTGCGCTGATCGAAATCGCTGGCGTCGTGCCGCTCGAAGAGCTGGTCGGACGGCTCGCCCCAAACCCGGTTGACCTTGCGCCCCCGCTGCGCCGCCGGCCGCGCGGCAATGGCATCCGCCCAGCGAATGACATGGCTGTAGTCCTGCACCTGCAGGAATTCCCCCGCCTCGTACAGCAAGCCCTTGACCAGCGCGCCGTACCACGGCCAGTTGGCGATATCGGCGATGCTGTAGTCGTCCCCGGCCAGGTATTCATGCTCGGCTAGATGTCGGTTGAGCACATCGAGCTGGCGCTTGGTTTCCATCGCGTAGCGATTGATCGCGTACTCGATCTTGATTGGCGCGTAGGCGTAGAAGTGGCCGAACCCGCCTCCCAGAAAGGGGGCGCTGCCCATCTGCCAGAACAGCCAGTTCATGGCCTCGGTGTGCGCGTGGTGCTCCAGCGGCAACAGCGCGCCGAATTTGTTGGCCAGATACAGCAGAATCGAACCGGATTCGAACACCCGGGTAGGCGTGTCGGTACTGCGATCTACCATCACCGGAATCTTCGAGTTCGGGTTGATGTCGACATAGCCGGACGAAAACTGATCGCCCTCCGTGATGTTGATCAGCCAGGCATCGTAGTCGGCTCCGGCATGACCGAGCTCCAGCAACTCTTCCAGCATGACGGTGACCTTGACGCCATTCGGCGTCGCCAACGAATAGAGCTGCAAGGGGTGCTCGCCCACTGGCAGGCTCTTGTCGTGGGTCGGACCGGCCACCGGGCGGTTGATGCTGGCGAAGCGCCCTCCGCTTTCGGCATCCCAGGTCCAGACTGTCGGCGGCGTGTAACCCTGATCATCGGACATGAAGTAACTCCTGGTTCGTGAGGAATGGGCGGTACAGTGCACGAGACCGCGTTGCGACGCTGGCGTTCACACCCGCAGCCAACGCAGTCGAGCATGGTCAGGCGCGTGCGAAGCGCTCGGCTCCGGCGACCCAGCGTTGCGACAGCACTCGGCGGACATCATCGCTGCGCTCGCCAAGACCCACCGCGATGGCCTCGGCCGCATCCAGCAAATCGGCGTCGCGGACCATGTCGGCAATGCGCAGGCCGACCTCGCCGGTTTGCCGTGTTCCCATCACCTCGCCCGGTCCGCGCAATTCCAGGTCCCGCTCAGCGATCCGGAAGCCGTCGGTGGTTTCTCGCATCACCGCCAGCCTTGATTTCGCGAGTTGTGACAGCGGCCCCTGATACATCAGCACGCAATGGCTGGATTCGCTGCCACGGCCCACGCGCCCCCGCAGCTGGTGCAACTGAGCCAGCCCCAGACGTTCGGCATTTTCGATGATCATCAGCGATGCGTTCGGCACGTCTACCCCGACCTCAATGACCGTGGTGGCGACCAGCAGATCAATGCCGCCCGCCTTGAAGTCCGCCATCACGCGCTGCTTGTCGGCCGGTTTCATGCGGCCATGGACCAGGCCGATACGCAGCTGGGGGCAGTCTGCACGCAACCGCTCCGCCGCCGCTTCGGCCGCCTCGGCATCCAGTTGGTCCGAGATTTCCACCAGCGTGCAGACCCAATACGCCTGCCGGCCGCGCTGACAGGCGGCGGCCACGCGTTCGATGACAGCATCGCGACGCTGCTGGTCCAGCACAATGGTCGCGACCGGAGTCCGGCCCGGCGGCAGTTCGTCGAGCACCGAGGTGTCGAGGTCGGCGTAGGCCCGCATCGCCAGTGTCCGGGGGATCGGCGTGGCGGTCATGACCAGTTGATGGGGATAGCGGTCTGCGCCCTTGTCGAGCAGCGCAAGCCGTTGATGCACGCCGAAGCGGTGCTGTTCATCCACCACGACCAGCGCCAGCTTCGGCAGCTGAACGCTGCGCTGGAACAGTGCATGGGTTCCGACGGCGAGTAATGCGTCTCCGGATTCCAGGCGCGCTTCGATTTGACGACGCTCCTGTGCCTTGCGTGCTCCGGACAGCAGCAGCACCTCCACCCCGAGGGGCGCCAGCCAACCCTGCAAGGTCACCGCATGTTGCTCGGCGAGCAATTCGGTAGGTGCCATCAATGCGGCCTGATGTCCGGCGCGGACCGCAGCCAGCAGTGCGGCCGCGGCAATCACCGTCTTGCCCGCACCAACGTCGCCCTGAACCAGGCGCATCATCGGGCCCTCCCGCGCCAGATCATCAGCGATCTCGCCAACCACGCGTTGCTGGGCGCCGGTGAGCGTAAACCCGAGCCCGTCCAGCAGCGGCTGGAGCACCGCGCGATCGAGACGCAGCGGCGTGGCCCGCAGTTGCTCCCGCGCGCGCCGCTTGAGATCACTAAGGCTCAGCCGATGCGCAAGCAATTCCTCCAGCGCCAGGCGCCGCTGGGCCGGGTGGTAACCGCTGGCGAGCAGATTGACATCACTGCCGACCGGCGGCCGGTGCAAGACGGTGATCGCCTCATGCAGCGCAGGTAGGGGCAGGCCCGCGAACGACTCGCCGAGCAAGGGATCATCCACCTGGGTCAGCAGGTGGTCCATCGCCCGGGCAATCATCGCTCGCAAGCGCCCCTGCGTGACGCCCTGGGTCAGCGGATACAGCGGCGTGAGCGCGTCTTCGGTGACGGACTCGTCCTCCGGGCCGGGCACCAGTTTGTACTCCGGATGCGCCATTTCCAGTCCGGTGGGGCCGGGACGCACATCGCCAAACACACGCACCCACTGTCCCGAGACGAACTGGCGCTGCTGCGCGCGCGAAAAATGGAACAGGCGCATGCCGAGCCGGCCGGTGCCGTCGGTGAGCGACACCAGTAGCGATCGCCGCCGTCCAAACTTGAGGTCGGCCCGCTCGACCCGTCCGACCAGCTGTGCGCGGATACCCGGCGTCAGGCTGCCGATGGTCCACAGGCGAGTGCGATCCTCGTAGCGATTGGGCAAGTGGAACAGCAGATCTTCGGCCACCTGCAGGCCCAACTGCGCCAACCGTGCGGCCATTGCGTCGCCGACGCCGGGAAACGCCGTCAGCGGTGAGTCCGGAGTCAACGGCGTGGTGCGTGCCGCGGCAATGCGCCCCCGAGTCGCCATCGTCGTTCGAGTGCGCTCAGTCCTCGAGGACGAGAATTGCGTCGGCCTCGACCTGCGCACCCTTGGGCAAGGCAGACACCTCGACGGCCGCCCGCGCCGGGTACGGTTCGGAAAAGAATTCGGACATCACCCGATTCACCGCAGCGAACTCACCCAGGTCGGTCAGGAAGATGGTCAGCTTGACCGCCGCCTGCAGCGTGGCGCCGGCGGCCTCGGCCACCGCCGAGAGGTTGCTGAAGACCTGCCGCGCCTGGGCTTCGAAATCGCCTTCGACCATGGCGCCGGTCACCGGGTCCAGCGGGATCTGGCCGGAAATGTAGACCGTGTTGCCGGCCTGCACGGCCTGCGAGTAAGTTCCGATGGCCGCCGGGGCCTGATCTGTGCTGATGATGCGGCGCATGGTTGCTCCAGATAAATGGGGGACGTTAGGGAAACACTGATCTAATCACGCCGCCAAGTTGCCGATTTTCCCGCAAGCCTGCGTGGTCGTTCGCTCATTTGGAATGATCAAACCGCGCTCACTCCGTCTCGGTGGTGAGAATAGATCAGTGTTTCCTTAGCTGCGTTGCACGCGCTCGACGATATCGAGGCGTCGCAGACCGCGCATGACCTGCGCGAGGTGAATGCGGTCACGGATGGTGATGTTGATGCGCATATCCGCCATCCCGCTGGACCGGTCCGACATGTTCACGTTCTCGATGCTGGAACCGGCATCGGCGATCTCGGTGGCAACGGTGGCCAGGAATCCGCGCTGATTGGGCCCTTGAATCCGCAGTTCGACGATGAAGTCACCCTCGACATCATCGGACCAGGACAACGAAACCCAGTCATGCGGCCCACCCTTGCGGTTCTGAATGCCGGATTTGCAATCGACCCGATGAATCACGATGCCGCGCCCCATCGAGACATGGCCGCGGATCGGATCGCCGGGGATTGGATGGCAGCAGCCGCCGTACTCGACGATCAGGCCCTCCGTGCCCTGAATCGCCAACGGGGCGACCAGTGCAATGGCGCTGTTCTGCTGAGCAGGTTCCAGGAACAGGCGGGCCACCAGCGGCGACAGGCGCCGACCCAGGCCGATGCTGGCGTAAAGATCTTCCATGTCGTCCAGTTCGAGCTTGGCCAACACCTGCTCGGCGTCATCGCCCTTGAGCACACGCGGTGCAACGCCCAGCTCATCCAGCGAGCGCTCCAGTAAGCGCCGACCGAGGCGGACGGCCTCGTCGTCCCGCAGATTCTTGAGATAGCTGCGAATCGATGTCCGCGCCTTGGCGGTCTTGACGAAGTTCAGCCAGGCCGCATTCGGACGCGCATGCTTGGCGCCGATGATCTCGACCGTATCGCCATTGCGTAGCTGCACCGACAACGGCGCCAGATGATGGTTAACCCGTCCCGCCACGCAATGATTGCCGAGCTCGGTGTGCACGGAGTAAGCGAAATCGACCGGCGTCGCGCCGCGCGGCAACCTGCGGATCTGACCCTTGGGCGTGAACACGTAGACCTCGTCCGGGAACAGATCGATCTTGACGTTCTCGAGAAACTCCAGGGAGTTGCCGGGCGCGTGATCCATTTCGAGCAGCCCGGTCAGCCACTCACGGGCACGCACCTGAGGCGCCTTGGCTCCGCCGCCGCCCAGCTTGTACTGCCAGTGCGCGGCGATGCCTGACTCGGAAATATGGTGCATGTCCCGGGTGCGAATCTGCACCTCGATCTTGATTCCACCGGGTCCGACCAGCGTCGTGTGCAGCGACTGGTAACCGTTGACCTTCGGCGTGGCAACGAAATCATTGAATAGCTCGCCGATGGGCTTGTACACGTGATGGACCACACCCAGCGCCCGGTAGCAGTCGTCGATTCGCTTGACGATTATCCGGAAGCCGTAGAGGTCCATGACGTCGAGAAAACGCAGATGCTTGCGTCGCATCTTGAGATAGATGCTGTAGAGGTTTTTCTGACGGCCAACCACCGAGGCGCCGATACCTTCATCACGCAACGCTTTTGAAAGCGTCTGCTCGACTTCACGGACCAGATTCCGGCGATTGCCGGACACTTCGGCGACGGCGCGGTCCAGCACGCTATAGCGATTGGGGTAGAGATTGGCGAACCCAAGGTCCTCCAACTCCACCCGCATGGTGTGAATACCCAGACGCTGTGCAATGGGCGCGTAGATATCCAGCGTTTCCCGCGCGATCTTCCGGCGTTTCGGATGCGGCATGGACCCTAGGGTCCGCATGTTGTGCAGTCGGTCCGCCAGCTTGACGAGGATGACGCGGATATCCTGCGTCATCGCAAGCAACAGCTTGCGGAAACTCTCGGCCTGGACCTCTGCCTTGGTCTGGAACTGTGCGCGATCGAGCTTGGATACGCCGTCGACCAGCGCCGCGACATCACGACCGAAGTGCCCGGACACCTCCTCCAACGTAACGTCCGTGTCCTCGACCACGTCGTGCAGGATCGCCGCCATCAGGGTCGTGTGATCCAGATGCATTTCGGCCAGGATTCGCGCCACGGCCAGCGGGTGATAGATGTACGCCTCGCCGGACTTGCGGTACTGCCCTTCGTGCCGCTCCGCACCGAACTGGTAGGCGTACTGCACCTCGTCCACCTGCTCCTGCGGCAGGTAGGTTTCCAGCACCTCGCGCAACGCCTCGATCCCGAATTCACGGGAGATCCGCTGATTGCGGATGGCATTGTTGAGACGACCGAGCATCAGGGAACTATATAAGACCGACGAGCGGTTGGGGTGGCTGACGACTCAGGTCGGTCACGCATACGAAAACGCCCGCAGGTCGCGGGCGTTTCTCGATCATTCAGCAGAGGGTCTGACGACTCAGGACTCCGGACCCGGATCCAGGTTGGCGAGCTCCATCTTCACCCGAGGAATCAGCGGCAGGTCGTCTTCGTGAAGTACGCTTTCACCCACACGGCCTTCACCAATCTCGCGCAGCGCCACCACGGTGGATTTGTCGGTGCCCCACGGAATGCTCGGCTCGGCGCCGCGCGCGAGCTGGCGGGCGCGCTTCGAGGCGACCAGCGTCAATTGAAACTGGTTGGGAATCTGTTCGAGGCAATCTTCTACGGTTACACGTGCCATGGACTGTCTGCGGCTGCGCTGGAAAAGAGGCGGGATTCTACGCAGATCCGGCGGGATTGACCAGCGACCGCGCCAATTCACCGACCGGGCCGGACTCCGCCTGGACACGACGCAACCGCGCCGCGCGGAAGACAGCAACCAACGCCCGCGCAGCCACATCGAAGTCGTCGTTGACGATCACATAGTCGTATTCCTGCCAGTGCGACATCTCCGCAACGGCGTCACGCATTCTCCGCTCGATGACGTCGTCGCTGTCCTGGCCGCGGCTGGACAAGCGCGCGCGGAGCGCATCCGTCGACGGCGGCAACACATAGATCAACACGGCGTCTGGATAGGCAGCCTTGACCTGCCGCGCGCCCTGCCAGTCGATGTCGAGCACGATGTCTTCGCCAGCATCCAGAGCCTGCAGGGTGCGCGCGCGGCCTGTCCCATAGCGGCGATCAAACACCTGGGCGTGCTCCAGAAACGCGTTCGCTTCGGCCATCTCCAGAAAGGCCGAGTCGTCGACAAAGTGGTAGTCCTGCCCATTGCGCTCACCCGCGCGCGGCAGCCGCGTGGTGTAGGACACGGAAAACGACACGACATGGCCATCCCCCGCCAACTGGTCGATGGCGGCATGCGTCAGGCTGGTTTTTCCGGCGCCCGAGGGCGCTGAGACGACAATCAGTGAACCCTTCAAAGTAGTTCTCTCAAATCCGGCACGGGCTTGGCCGGAAGCTTATCGAAGGCGCCAGGGCTTTGCCGGCGCACGCGCGGCCTCTGCCCAATTCTTTCAAAAGAGAACGATTCTTATTATCAAATCAAGTTTCGACGTCGATAGCGCAAGAATTCCGTGCGTCACAACCGGAAGTCAGCCCATTGCCGGCCCATCTGCGAGTTTAGGGATAAGTGTCCCAAACGCCGCGCGAGGCCGACTAACTCCATAGCGACCAATGCCTTAACAAACGCTGGGACACGATCGGGGAATCCCCCGGTGGCCGGATTCCGACACGCATCACGTATTCCCAACACGGCCCCATGAAATGTGAACCGTTTCAAGATAAGTTCACCAACTTCGCGCAATACTCGGGTCCGCAATGGGGATTCTCGACCCGAGTCGATAGTTGCGCACAGGGAGCTTGCGATGATCCAGAAGGGACTGATCGCCGCCGTCGCGATGCTGACGTGCAGCGTTGTCTGGGCACAGGATGATCTGCTCGACGGCGGATTGCTGGAAGGTGATCTGCTCGAAGCATCGTCCGAACAAGATGATGACGCGCTGCTCGGCGACGACAGCCTGCTCGAAGGCGACGACCTGCTCGGCGGCAGC
This sequence comes from Abyssibacter sp., assembly GCF_964229365.1. Classification (NCBI taxonomy): domain Bacteria; kingdom Pseudomonadati; phylum Pseudomonadota; class Gammaproteobacteria; order Chromatiales; family Oceanococcaceae; genus Abyssibacter; species Abyssibacter sp. The sequence continues at coordinate 16,962 of NZ_CAXRDQ010000005.1, forward strand.
GATGATTTACTGGGTGACTCCGGCGGCCTGCTTGATGGCGACTCGGACCTGCTGAGCGGCGAACCGCCGGCCGCGGCCGAAGCCGACACGACCGACGTTGCCAAGACCGAACCGGAAAGCGACGAGCTAACGCCTGACCAGATCCACCGGCTGCTGTTCGAGGAAGAGGAATACCCTTCGGCCAACACCTGCGGCACCTGCCACCCGGTGCAGTTCGAGCAATGGGCAGTGTCTCAGCACGCCTATGCGCAGATTTCCCCCGTCTACATGGCGATGCAACGCACGATCAACGCGCAGACCAGCAGCACCAACGGCGACTTCTGCATTCGTTGTCACACCCAGATCGGCATGAACAAGGGCGAATCCCCGTTCATCTCCAACCTGGATCGTCACCCCGCTTCCAGCGAAGGCATCACCTGCGTGGTCTGCCATCGGCTCAGCCAGCCTTACGGCAAGGTCAGCGGACGCGTGGCACTGGAAACGGGCGACCTGACCGCACCTGTCTACGGCCCGACCGACGGGCAGGTGTTGCAGGCGACCATCGATGGGTCAGGCGGCACCTTGACGCCCGACCCCGACAAGTCCGGCCGCAAGATTCACGGCGGGGTGCGCACCTTCGAATACATTGGCGAATCCGGCTTCTGCGGTGTCTGCCATGACGTGAACCTGTTCAACGGCTTCCGCCTGGAAGAGGCTTTCTCGGACTACAAGCAATCCCCCGCCGCCGCAGAAGGCACGAGCTGTCAGGACTGTCACATGGGCACGGTACAGGGGAAGGTCAGCGACTACGCCTATGGCCCTGCGGCGATGATCGGCAGCAAGCCGACGCCGGACCGCAAGCTCACGAATCACTTCTTCGCCGGGCCTGACTATTCCATCGTCCATCCGGGCATTTTTCCGCACAATATCGAAGCGACCAAGCTCGCCACGCCGCGCGACTGGCTGAAGTTCGACCATGAAGCCGGCTGGGGTACTGACGCGTTCGAGGACAGCGCTCCGGACGACTACGAGTTCCCCGAGCGCTGGCGCGCCATCGATGACCGCTACGACGCCCGCGCGATCATCGACGAGCAGTTCGAGCGCCTGGAATGGGCACGGACCAAGCGACTGGAAGTGTTGCGCAATGGTTTCGGCCTGAGCGAGGTGTCGGTCACCCGTCAGACGGATCGCCAGCTCAAGTTCGAGCTGGACGTGAAGAACATCATGAACGGCCACAGCGTGCCGACGGGTTTTGATGCCGAGCGTGTGATCTGGCTATACGTGGCCGTGAAGGACGCAGACGGCAAGATCCTCATGGAGTCGGGTGACCTCGACCCGAATGGCGATGTCCGCGACTCGCATTCGATCTATGTCCACAACGGCGAGCTGCCGCTGGACACGCAGCTGTTCAACATGCAGTCGAAGTTCATCACGCGGAATGTCCGCGGAGGCGAACGCGAACAGGTGCTCACCGTGAACTACTCCGTGGACCCGCTGCCGTTCATTCGGCCCAGCACCTCATCGACGATTCTCACCGGGCAGCCAGCCGGGGCACGCAAGCACCGCCACGTGCTGTCACCCGGGGCCAAGCGCACCGCGACGTATCGCAGCGAACTCAATGGCAATGGTCCATACACCGTGACCGCAGAACTCAAAGCCGCGATGGTGCCCGTGAATCTGGTGGCCGAAATCCAACACGTGGGGTTCGACTACGGCATGAGCCCGCGTGATGTAGCCGACGGCGTGGTCGCCGGCCACATGGTGATCTGGGAGCGCAAGCTCGAAGTCGGGGGTGCGACTGTCGCCCAGGCGGGCCACGAGTAGCCGGGGGCAGGAGCGATGATCAGGGGAATGAGCAACGTGATGAACGCGGCGGCACCGACCATCATCGCAGGGGCGCTGGGCCTGCTGGCGGTTTGCGGGACCACTTGGGCTGCAGGTGGTAGCAGCCGCTTCTCGGACGATCCCGGCGAGTATCTCGGGGATGAGGAACTGCCCAAGCTGACACCGCCGATCGTCGAACTGGGCGGCAAGTTCCTGGGGCCGGGCAATATTCCGCATGGCTTCCAACTACCCGGCGGCGCCGTCTGGCAACCGCAGTTCTGGGTCTACGGGACCTTCCGGTCCGCGTTGCAGAGCTTCGACAACGAGGCCGGCACCGGGCGCAGCGAACTGGTCAACCGACTAGATCTGTTTGGCAACCTGCAACTGTCCGGCAGTGAACGCATTCTGGTGGGCATCCGCCCGCTCAATGACGGGGCAAACTTCACCGGCTGGCAGTACGACCCGGACCGAACCGACGCATTCGAGGACCACACCAACGCCGACATCACCACCCTGTTCTTCGAGGGCGATTTCGGCGAGGTCTTTCCGGGGCTGGACCCCAGCGATCGGCTGGACCTCGACATCGGATTCTCCATTGGCCGTCAGCAGATCACCTTCCAGGACGGGTTCCTGATCGACGATCGCCTGGATGCCGTCGGGCTGACCCGTAACAACCTGCGGTTCCCCAGTCTCGGCTGGCTGAACAATCTGCGGGTGACCTTTCTGTACGCCTGGGATGAAATCGATCGCGATGACAATGCCGACGATGACGGCGCCCGGTTGTATGCCCTGTTCACCCAGTGGGACACGGTGTTCGGGAACCGGTTTTCCAGCACCTTCGATCTCGATATCGCAGTGGTCGACGGCACGGAAGGTCGCGGTGATCTGTTCGTCGGGGGCATTAGTGCGGTGCAGCGATTCGGCCTGATCAATTCGACCATCCGCATCCTGCACTCGGACGACTTCGGCAAGGACGGTCTCGACCTGCCCTCCTCAGATAACGGTCAGCTCTACTTCACAGAGTGGTCGCTCACACCGCACCACACCCACAACCTGCTGTACGCCAATGCGTTCTGGGGCGAGGACAACTTCTCGTCCGCCGCGCGTGACCCCCTGGCCGGTGGCCCGCTGGGGCGCACCGGAATCACCTTCGCTGCGCGCGGTATTGGCTCGTTTCCGGCGCCTTTGGGCAATCGCACCGACAACGCCTGGGGCGTGGCATTGGGTTACCAGATGTTCTGGAATGCCAATCGCACCCAGCTCATCGTCGAGACGGGGCGCCGTGGCAATCATGAGATCTCGGACAGCGACACCTCGGCCCTGTCGTTCCGGTTGCAGCAAGCGATCGGTCGTCGCGTGATCTTGCAGTTCGGCGGCTTCGCCTCAGCGGCCGATACCGGACAGGATCAGCAGGGCATCCGCGCCGAACTGGTGGTGAAACTCTGATGGACTGGCTGCTCGCACCCGTGACCGCACAACTGATCGGCGCCTTGCTCGTCATCGGCGCCATGCTGCATCTGGCCTCGGCCCTGCTCCAGGCCCGGCGCGATGCTGCCCGTGCCCGGACGGTCCACGATCAGCGGCTGCGGCTGCTGGACCAGCAGCTGGCCGGCGCCGCGGCCAAGCGCCAGCTTGCCGTTCGCGACGCCGAGGGTGGGTGGTCCGGCTCTCGCAAGTTCCGCGTCGCCCGCAAGGTACCGGAAAGCGACACGGTCACCTCCTTTTACCTGGTGCCTCACGATGGCAAGGCGTTACCAGCATTCAAGCCGGGGCAGTTCCTGACCTTCCAGCTCAAGCTACCGGACCGGGCGAAGCCGCTAGTCCGTTGCTATTCGCTATCCGACAGCCCCAGTGAACCCGACCACTACCGGATCTCGGTCAAGCGGCTCGATCCGCCGCCGAAGAACCCCGAGGCACCCCCGGGTCTGTCGTCCAACTTCCTGCACCTGCAGGTGCAGGAAGGCGAAATTCTGGATGTGAAAGCGCCTGCGGGCGATTTTTTCCTTGATCTGGAGGAACGTCGCCCGGTTGTGCTGATTGGCGGCGGCGTCGGCATCACTCCGGTGTTCAGCATGCTCAAGGCAGCCTGCGCAGCTGGTTACGATCAGGAAATCTGGTTTTTTAGCGGCGCGCGCTTCGGCGCCGAGCAGATCTACAAGGATGATCTGCGCGCGCTGGAAGCCGAACACGAAAACGTCCGCGTCTGTCTCTGCTACAGCAACCCGACGGACGACGAGCAGGTCGGCGAGCACTTCCATCACCAGGGGTATGTCGGCGTCGAGTTGTTCCAGAAACTGCTGCCGTCCAACAACTACGTGTTCTACATCTGCGGGCCGCCGCCGATGATGGCCGGCGTCACCGCTGACCTGGCCGAGTGGGGTGTCCCCAAAGCCGATATCCGCATGGAAGCTTTTGGTCCAGCGTCCATCAAGAAGACCGAAGCGGCCCCGCCGCCCGCCGCCGATGCACCGACCTTAGCGGTGGAGTTCGCCCATAGCGGGAAAACAGTGAACTGGTCTGGCGCAGATAGCCTGCTGGAATTGGCCGAAGCGCATGACATTGTCATCGATTCCGGTTGCCGCGCCGGCAACTGCGGCACCTGCGTGACCGCCGTCCGATCAGGCTCGGTCGACTATCCCTCCCCGCCATCCGCGGCGCCGGACGCCGGCTCCTGCCTGCCCTGTATTGCACGTCCGACATCGAATGTGGTGCTGGATGCCTAACCTGCGACAGAACACCCTGACCTCGCCCGTCCCCCGGAGACTCGACCGATGACTCGTCTATTGCTCGCCATCACCATCCTGGCTGCCAGCGCTTGGGCAGGCCCGTCTGCCGTGCACGCCCAGGAACTTCGCCTGGACCCGGACAAGGTCATGGGACCTACGGCCTGCGGCGATTGCCACGAAGCCTCGATCGCCGCCTGGCGCGATACACACCACTTTTCCACGTTCAAGGACATGCCGCGCACCGCCGAGGCCCGCGATATCGCCGACAAGCTGGACATCAAACGCATCAAGGCCGAGGGCGAGTGCGTCTCCTGCCATTTCACCTCGAAGATGGAGGACGGCGACGTCGACACCATCGGCGGCATCACCTGTGAGTCCTGTCACGGGGCGGGCAAGGACTGGATCGAGATTCATAGCGACTTTGGTGGCAAGGACGCAACGGCCGAGAACGAGTCCGAAGCGCATCGCACGCAGCGCTGGGCCAAATCCGAGGCTGCCGGCATGATCCGCCCTGGCGACCTCTACAAGCTCGCCGAGAATTGCTACCAGTGCCACACGGTCCCGAAGGAAAATCTCGTCAACACGGGCGGTCACCCGGCGGGGAGCAACTTCGAACTGGTGGCCTGGAGCCAGGGCGAGGTGCGGCATAACGTCTGGTACAACGATGGCGCTGGCAACGCCGAGGCTTCTCAGAACCGCAAGCGGGTGATGTTCCTGGTGGGCCAGGCACTGGATCTGGAATACGCCCTGCGCGGCGTTGCCAAGGCCACCCAGAAGGCGCAGTACGCCGTGCAGATGGCCAAGCGAGCCAAGCGCTCCGCGCTGCGCATCAAGGCCATCTCGGACGCTGGAGTGAGCATCCCCGAGGTCGGTGAACTGCTGAAGATCGCCGGTTCGGCCAAGGTCTCCCTGAACAACGAGGCCGCACTCACCGCCGCTGCCGACAAGGTCGCTGTCCAGGCGAAGGCCATCGCCAGCAACTACGACGGCAGCGAGCTCGCCGCTCTCGACGGTCTATTGCCGTCAGCGGATGCTTACAAGGGCACGGTCTACGCGCCGTAACCGTGGCCGAGTCGATTCTCACCAAGGATCTGCGGGCCAGCGGGCCCGCACCCGTGTCGTCCATCCCCCCGCCCCAGCGTTGGTCCCAGCCCTTCGGTGAGGGAATGGGCGAGCGGGATGTGCAGCGGGTGCTAACGATGGAGCCCTTTGTCAGCATGGATCCGGCGCGTTTCCGGGCGCCGATCACGCTGGAAGGCATTGTGCGCAACGACACGCGTCTGCGGCGGGTGGCCCGGGGCGAGATCATCGTGCGCGCCGGTGATTACGGAAATTCGGCATTTCTAATCGTGCAGGGGCGCGTACGCGTGATCCTGCCTCCCGGCCTCCCGGAGGAATCACTGGGGCGGGCACGCCCCAAACAGAAGAACTGGCTGCAAGCCGTCGCACAGCTATGGAAGAACCCGCCGCATCCGGAGGCACGTGATGCATCGCGGTATGTCTCCGAGCCGGAAACCAAGGCGCCCTCACCGGCGCGGCTCATCGTGCAGGATGCGCAGGGGCGTCCGCTCAACGAGCATCTGCTACCGGCCGGCGGAGACGATGAGGTTCGCATCGGACGCGGCGCCGACAACGACCTGATTCTGGACGATTCGACGGCATCCTCATCACATGCCCGGATCCACGCCACGGAACTGGGCTGGGAAATCGTCGATCTCGGCAGCTCCAACGGCACCTTTGTCGGCGGCGACCGCGTCGAACGCCATGTGCTGGGTGGCGGCGATGACATCAAGATCGGACGCAGTCGCATCCGGTTCGTCGGCGAGGGTGATCTGGACCAGACCTCGATGCTGAGCACCCGGATTCTCAACCCGGAGACCATCGACGAACAATGGAGCAACACCGTCGTCGAGAACCTGACGCATGTCGGTGCCGATACCAGCCACACCTTCGTGCAGGACATCCCGGCGGTACTCGACCACACGCAATCGGCGGTCCTGCAAACCGGCACCGTATTCGGCGAGATCGCCGCGCTGGGCCGCACGCAACGCACCGCCACCGTCTTCGCCGAAGATGATTCCATTTTGCTGGAGATCCGCTGGCAGGGGCTGCGCGATCTGCGCAAACGCGACAATGCATTTCGCAAACACGTCGAAGACCTTTATCGGGCCAACAGCCTGATCACCCATTTGCGGGCGACGCCGCTGTTCAGCCATCTCTCCGACGATGTCATTGACGAGATCGGCCAGCAGACATTGTTCGAGAGTTTCGGCGAGTTTGACTGGCACACCAGCTACCAGCGCCTCGCCGACCAGCCCGAAGCGCAGCGCCTGAAGATCGAGCCGGAAATCGTGCGGGCGGGCGACTATCCGGACGGACTGCTGCTGGTCCGCTCGGGTTTTGCACGCGTGACACGCCCGCTGCACAAGGGCCAGCAAACCGTTAACTATATCGGTCGAGGAGCGGTGTTCGGCCTTGATGAACTGCTCGCCGGCTGGAACGGCTCCGGCCAGTCGACCTATCGCCACTCGCTACGAGCGGTCGGGTACGCCGACGTGCTGCGCGTACCGACCAGCGTGATCGAAACCCACGTCCTGCCGAATCTCACAGACGCGCAACTCAAGCATATCCGCCGGATGCAGGCCGAAACGCTGAAGGATTCACTGGCAACCCATCAGCCTCGCGGCGAAGCGGCATCCGTTGAACCCCTAGAGGTGCGGACCACCGGCGACGACGACGCCCTGGTCGAGACGCTGGTCGACCGCCACCTGATCAACGGCCGGGCTGCGATGCTGATCAATCTCGATCGCTGCGTGCGCTGCGATGCCTGCACCGACGCCTGCGCCGTTGGCCACCAGAACAATCCGCGGTTCAATCGCCATGGACACCGGCACGACTCGCTGATGATCGCCAATGCCTGCATGCATTGCGCCGATCCGGTCTGCATGATTGGCTGCCCCACCGGCGCCATTCACCGCTCGTCCGAGCAAGGCCAGGTTGTCATCAACGACGACACCTGCATCGGCTGCGCCACCTGCGCCAATAGTTGTCCCTACGACAACATTCGGATGGTCGAGGTCCGAAACGAACGCGGGGATTTCGTCCAGAACAGTGCCACGGGCGCCCCGGTGATGAAGGCGACCAAATGCGATCTGTGCATCGACCAGCCTGGCGGGCCAGCCTGTCAGCGTGCCTGCCCGCATGATGCGCTGGAACGCGTGGACATGCGTGATCTGCCCAACCTGCTGGACTGGCTGCACCGATGATGCGGTTCGCCAAGCGGCGGCAGGCCAATCTGACGACCTGGGCGATTGTCGTGCTCATCGCTGGCGTGCTGTTCGCCGCAGTGTCGGCAGGCCTGACGCGAGCATCCTTCTGGACCGGCTGGCTGCTGATGGCCGCCGTGGTGCTCCTCAGTCTCTACTCACAGCGCAAACGCCTGTCGATGTTGCCGATCGGTCGCGCGGCCGTCTGGCTGCAACTCCATGCCTATACCGGTGCATTCGCCATCGTCGTCTTCGTGGCACACACCGGACTGTCGCTACCCGATGCACCACTGGAGTGGCTGCTGTGGCTGAGCTTTGTCGGAACCGCCGGCAGTGGCCTGGCTGGTCTGTACTGGTCGCGCACGCTGCCACCACGGCTGGCCAATGCTGACGAAGAGCTCATTTTCGAACGCATTCCGCTGTTCGCCGCGCGCCTGCGGCAACGCGCCGAGCAACTCGTCGTCGACGCGGCAGCACAAACTGATTCTCCGCTGCTTGGCGAACATTACCGGACGCATCTGGCCGAGCTGTTTATGGCGCCGCAGTGGCGTTGGCGCCATCTCGGGCCGACGCATTACGTGACCCGACAGCACGACCGACTGATTGCGTTGGAACGCTACCTGGCCGACGACGAAAAACCGTTCGCCCGGGAGCTCGCCGGCCTTTGCCGGCAGAAATCCGACCTGGACATGCATTTCACCGTGCAGGGCCTGCTCAAGGCATGGTTGTTCGTCCACGTTCCACTGACGGCAGCGATGCTGCTGCTCGCGGTGCTGCACCTGGTCGCCGCTCACGCATTCGGGGGCGCCTGAACGTGAGCGAACGACTGCAAGGGTTTGACTACCAGTCCAGCCCCTACCACCGACCGAACCAGAAGTGGGTTTGCGGCCGCCTGGGCAGCGGCGACTGCTGCACCATCGGCCCAGACCCCAAGGGGCACTGCGGCGCAGGCCCGCAATGCAAACCGGTACGGGATGGCGACCGCTGGCGCTGCACCCGTGGCCCGCTGCACGGCGGGCCCTGCAACAACGGGCCACAGGCAGACGGAATCTGCGCCTGTCTGACGCCGCCATGCCGCCCCAAGCGCAGCTGGAAATACCGCCGTAAGCTGGCGGTGCGCAGCACGCTGACGGCGACGCTGGGGTTGATCGTGCTGGCTTTGGCAGGGACCTGGGCCGGCAGCATGGTCGAGCCCGGCCATCTGGCCGCCGCCCATTCCACCATCGACGACTGCGAGTCCTGCCACGCCACGACCGGCCGCAGCGCATCGGCCTGGCTGGCCGCCGCCTTTGGTCAGCACCCGAATCTTCCGGTCGACACCCAGCATGCCTGCCTGACGTGCCACGATGTCGGCGAGGCGCCGCTGGCCCCGCATAGCCTCGCCACGCTGCCAACAGCCGGCCCCGCCCAGGGCAGCACGCTCGGGCCGTGGACCGTCGAGTTGAACCGCATGGTGTTTCCCGACCCGGAAACCCCCATCGCCTGCGGAACCTGCCACCAGGAACACGAAGGCGCCTCGGCGGATCTTCGCGCGGTACCTGACAGCCAGTGCCAGGTCTGCCATGACCAACGATTCGGCAGTTTTGTCAGCGGCCATCCTGAGTTCTCGGACTATCCGTACGACCGAAGAACGCGAATCATCTTCGATCACGCCAGCCATTTGGGAAAACACTTTGCGGATGAACCGGAGCAGGCACCGCAAAGCTGCTCGGGTTGCCATGTCACCGCGACCGACGGGCGCACCATGGAGGTCCGCGGCTTCGACGACAGCTGCGGCGCCTGCCATGCTGGCGACATCGCAGGCAATGCCTTGGCGGGCCCCAAGGGAGTCGCCGGCCTCGCGGTGCCGGGGCTGGACCTGACGCTGGTCGAAAACATTGGCCAATGGCCCGAGTTCGCCGATGGCGACCTGACCCCGATGACCGAACTGCTGTTGATGGGCGACCCGGAGTACGCCTCGGTCCGGGATACCCTGGCCGATGTGGATTTGCTGGATCTGGATTCTGCGACGCCCGAGCAGCGCGGCGCGGCCACGACGCTGGCCTGGCAGTTCAAGGCCCTGGTCGACGCCATCCAGTCCAAAGGCAGCCAAGCAGTGGTGCAGCGGCTCGAAGCAGCCCTGGGACACCCGCTCACAACCGATGAACAGCGACGCCTCACCGGCCTGCTGCCAGCCTCGCTGGTGGATACCGCGCAGGCGCAGTGGTTCCCGTCCTTGACTGACGAACTGAACAATCATCGTGCAGGCAACGCGCCGGCCACCGAGGCCGTCAGGCCGATGGCCGACGAGCCGGAAGCTGATGACGACAACGACGCTGCTGTCGCCGACGACGAGTTCGATGCGCTGTTCTCGGAAGACAGCGACGAAGGCTTCGGCGACCTCTTCGCCGACGATACGGGCGACGAATCCGGAGACCTGTTTGGTGGTGACCTGTTCGGCGGCGGCGACGTGGGTGATCCCTTCGCCGATCCGCAAGAGGACGCCAGCCCAGAACCCGAAGTCGCGACGATCAATCACGAAGAGCGCATGGCCCTGGGCGGCTGGTATCTGGACGAGTTCACGCTGCGCTACCGCCCTGCCGGCCATGCCGACCCGGTCGTCCGCACCTGGACGGAGCTCGCCACCCGGCAGCCCGCTGCCGAAGACTGGCTGGCCCCCGACAATCCCGGCGCCTGCACCCAGTGCCACAGCCTGGAATCCGATGCGTCTGGCGTAACCAGCGTGCAATGGTTGGCCAAGCGCATTCCGGCAACGGAACATCACTTCACCGAGTTCGACCACAGCACGCACTTCAGCCTGCTGGGCGATGCCGGTTGCGGAACCTGCCACCAGATCGACAACGAAGCGCCGTATGCGGACAGCTTCGATGGCCGCGACCCATCGCAGTTCACCAGCAACTTCGCCGCCCTCGAAAAAACCGTGTGTCTGGACTGCCACCAGCCTGATCAGGCCGGTACCGATTGCGCGTCATGCCACCGCTATCACGTGGGCGATTTCAAGGCGACGATGCCGAACACCCAGCTCTCACGCAGCCAGGCCACCCGGTAGGCGCTAGACCCGCCCGAGATCACACCGTCGCCGCCCGCCACCAGCACCGCAGCGGCCGCGGTGGGTCGCATCGCCCATCATTTCACCAGTCTGCGCACATATTCCGGTGAGGCAGCGTCACTGCGGACCGGTACACTACAGTTCTATGACAGCCACCGGGCAACGTGCCCGTGTCGTAATTCGAGCCGATCTCAATCGGCCGTTCTGGGAGGAGACAAATGATGCAGATCAACTGGCAGGCCGCCGTGCGTGCGGCTTTATTGGGGATGGTTCTTGCGCTGCTAGGCTGCGGCCCCGGTTCACCGCCGGCGGATGGCGGCGCCGACGGGAGCGCGCCTCCGATTCTTATCCTGTCGAACCGAGCCGACATGATCAGCGGCGGCGACGTGCTGGTAGAGATCGGCGTCGATGCGGATACGCCTTTGGATGCACTCAGCATCCGTCTGAACGGCGACGACGCCAGCGTGGCCTTTGCTCGGCGTGCCAACGGTCGTGTGATGGGACTCGTCGACACCTTGCGGCTGGGCGACAACACACTTGAGGTCGGGCTTGGCAACGCGCAAAGCCGAGCGGTCATCCGTAATTATCCAAACGAGGGCCCGATCTTCTCCAGGCCTGAGATTAAGCGGACACGATGCCAGGACGGGGCCACCGACCTCGCCTGCAACCAGCCGGCCGAGTACAGGTTTCTTTACCGACCCACGGCGCTAGTCGACATTCTGGAGCCGGTGCCGGGGATCTCGCTGGGCACCGACCTGCTGCCCTACGACCCGGCGAACCCGCCCGACGATGTGGCGATGACGACGACGCAGTCCGGCGAAACGGTGCCCTTCATCGTGCGCCAGGAACTGGGTTATCAGGATCGTGACCAGTACAAGATTCTGACCCTGTTCAATCCCGATGAACCCTGGGAACCCTGGGCTCCGCAGCCGCAATGGAATGGCAAGATGTTGATCACCCACGGTGGCAACTGCGGCGCCAGGTACACGCCCGGCAGTGCACCGCTGGATGACTATTCAGGCACCTTCGGCGACATTCCGCTGATCGAACCCAGTTACATCTATGCCCTGGGCGAAGGCTACGCGGTGCTCTCGACGGCGCTGGCCAACACGGGCCACAACTGCGATGTCGCGCTGGCCGCCGAATCCATCATGATGGCCAAGGAGCGCTTCGTGGAGCAGTACGGCCCGTTGCGCTACGCCATCGGCACCGGTTGCTCGGGGGGTTCCATCGCCCAGCTGACCATCGCCAACGCCTATCCCGGCCTGTACCAAGGCCTGCTGACGATGTGTGCATATCCGGATTCACTGTCCGCCGGACTGCAGTTCTCCGACCTGCACCTGATGCGCAAGTACTTCGAAGACCCCAGCCGCTGGGCACCCGGGGTGATCTGGAATCCAGCCCTGTGGGGACCGGTCGAAGGCCACCTGACACACATCAATGCGGTGGTTGCCGACGAGGGCCTGTTCAAGGGCGCCACGCAGACCACCGGCAGTTGTTTCGGGGACAACACGTATGATCCGCAGACCAATCCCACCGGCCAACGCTGCGGGATTATTGAGTGGATCCCGCACATCCTGGGGCAACGCTCGCCGGACGTCTGGTCCCCCGTCGAGCAGCAGGTCGGTTACGGGTTCACCGGCATTCCGCTAGGCAACACCGGCGTCCAGTACGGCCTCAACGCCCTGCGTGCGGGCCTGATCACACCCGCGATGTTCGTGGACCTGAACGTCAAGATCGGGGGGCTCGATGTCGATATCCAGCCCCAGGCTGCACGCACCCAGGCCGATCACCCCGCCGTTGGCAATGCCTACCGCAGCGGCATGATCAACATGACCAACAACCTGGACACCGTGCCGATCCTGACCTTTGTGGGGCCAGATCCAGGCATCGCGCATGACGCACTCCACGCCTGGTGGATTCGCTGGCGCATCGAACGTGAACACGGCAGCGCCCGCAATCACGTGATGTGGGGCGGCCCGATCCCCTTGCTCGGCGATCTGGAATATGTCTACAAGGGCCTGGATGCGATGGACAACTGGCTGTCCCGCGTCGAAGCAGACGATGACGATCTTCCGCTGGCCGACAAGATTTCCCGCAACCGGCCTGGCGATGTGCAGGATCAATGTTCCTTGATTGGTGGGGAGCCGATTCTGGGCGAGGTCTGCATCGACCTGCTCCGGCCGCTCTATGCCTACGGCACGCCTCGCACGGTGGCCGGTGACACAGAAACCGCAGACAACTTCGATTGCCAGCTCAAGCCCATGGATCGCAATGACGACTATGGCCTGATCCCGTTCACCGACGCGCAGTGGGAGCAGCTTCAGGCCGTCTTCCCCGATGGGGTTTGCGATTACCGTGCGCCCGGCAAGGCCAAACAGAGCACCGTGGCCTGGCTGCGCTATTTCGATGAATCCGGCCGGATGATCGTCGGTGGCGAACCCTTGCCCGAGGCGCCGGCACGCTCGGACCTCGGAACGCGGTCAGCATCCTTCGTCTATCCCTTGAACGATCGCTAAATCACCACGCCAGTCCGCAATCCTGTGACGGACTGGCGGCAATCAGGATGGCTGAGTGTCACCATACGGCACTCAGCCAGATTGACCGGTCAGGATTCGCCGCAACCCCCAAGCGGCGAATCGCCCTGGGAGGAATCTCGTCGTGCAAATAAGATCGAACTCCCCGCTTCGTAACCCGCCACCGGACTACTGCCCGGCTGCAGCGGTGCGGTGGTTCACCGTCAAGAACGGTTACGACAAGGGAAAAACTCTTTTCTACTACGACCATGTGACCGGCCCTGGCGACCCGGTCGAGACCGTCCTCCTGGTCCATGGCAACCCCGAATGTTCATATACCTACCGACACATTCGGGATCGTCTGCAGTCATCCGACCACACACTGCGAATCATCGCCCTGGATCACATCGGGTTCGGCCTGTCCGATCAGGCCGACTACGAAATGGTCGACATGCACCACGCCGCCAATCTGATCCAGCTGGTGCGGCACTTGGATCTCACCGATCTCAGCCTCGTCGTCCATGACTGGGGCGGCCCGATCGGAATCGGCGCGCTGCTCGAAGAGCATTGGCGCGTCGCGAAACTAACGATCTTGAACACCACGGTGTTCCCCATGCCGGCCGCCGGCATGACCTATTCCAACTACCCGGTCTCTTGGTTCCCCTGGGCGAGCACGCCGAAACTCATACCCGATGCGCTATGGGGTGGCGTGGCCGCCTATGTCGTCTCCCACGCAGAACCGCAGAGCACGCCGGCCTTCCTCGCGAATACAGGCCGGTATCTCATGAAACACGCGTTGCATCAGATTCCGCCCGGCACCGCCGAGCATGTCTGGTCTGAACCGCTGCGCAGCCGGCAGAACGCCAAAAGCTCGAAGCGCAACGTTCTGCAAACGCCGGTCTGGGGGCACGGATACCGGTACCACGACCCCAGGCACGGCGAGCAGGACAATCATGATTTCTACGAGAGCATCCAGACGAATCTGTCGAAACACTGGGGACCAGCGGGTCGCAACATCCCTGTCGGCGGTTTTTTCGGTCAATGGGACCCATGCGGCAAGAACGAAGTCATCGCCCAATGGCATCAGGCTCTTCCGCTGATGAAATCAGCCACTCACGTCTTTTCGGAGTGCGGGCACTTCATCGAAGAAGCCAAAGGGCCGGAGATTGCAGACGCCATTCTCCGCATGGTGGGAGATCCTTAGGGAAACAACAGACCCATCAGGACCGAGGCACCTCACGCGACACTTGGTCGCGCATTTGCTGTGGCGACATTCCGTTCTGCTTCCGAAACGCCCGGGTAAACGCGCTGTGCTCCGAGTATCCGAGCAACATCGCCACATCGGTGATCTGTAGTGTCGGGTTGACGTCAGTCCTTCACGGAACAACGCCGCATGAAATGAGTCCGCAGTCCGTGCAATGCGTTGCAGCAGACATCGCAGCGCCTGATTCACTGTGTTTCCAAACGTGGCGGCAAGATAGGCACGCCGCGACAACATGTCGCTTAAAATTGATATTAGCGACACGTTCTATTGATGTGTCGTTCGTTGCAACATATCCTGAAGACATGTCGACAAAAGCGAAAAATGATGCCATGTCGTGGCTGTCGGATCGTCCCTACAACGATTTGCCAAAGCTGCCGCCTTCCGGCGTGGAACTCGATAGTAAGCCTGTGCTGCTTCGGTGCATCCGTGCGCGCGCCGCACTGGCTCGGCTCGATCAGGCAACGGATCTGATCCCAAATCCGGCGATCCTGATCAACACGCTACCCGTTCTCGAGGCTAGGGCCAGCACCGAAATTGAGAACATCGTAACCACCAACGACGAGCTGTTCCGCTACCAGGAGTCGGACGACCACGACGATCCTGCCACCAAGGAGGCGCTGCGCTATCGGCATGCATTACTTGAAGGCTTTAGTAGCCTGAAAGGCCGCCCGCTGGTCACGGCGACCGCCGAAGCGATCTGCACGCGCATTAAAGGCGTCGACATGCGCGTACGCCGCGTTCCCGGAACCCGGCTAGAAAATGGCGCAGGTGAGGCGATCTACACCCCGCCCGAGGGAGAAGAGCAACTACGCGATCTTCTTGCGAACTGGGAGAGGTTCCTTCATGAGGAGGAGTATCTGGATCCGCTCATCCGCCTGGCGGTCGGTCACTACCAGTTCGAAGCGATCCATCCATTCACCGACGGTAACGGCCGGACCGGTCGCGTGCTCAACAATCTTTTCCTGATCGAAACCGGCCTGCTACGAAGTCCGATCCTGTATCTCAGCCGGTTCATCATCCAGCATAAAGCTGACTACTACCGGCTGTTGCTGGGCGTCACAGCAGATGGAGCCTGGGAGGAGTGGATTCTCTACCTGCTCAAAGGCATTGAAGAGACCGCTCTATGGACGTTGGCAAAGCTCCAAGCCATGCGGCAGCTATTTGATGCGACCGCGCAATACGTGCGTGAGCAGCGGCCAAAGATCTACAGCCATGAACTGGTGGAAGCGATCTTCGCTCAGCCTTACAGTCGGATCCGAAACTTGGTCGACGCAGACATCGTAGGGCGTCAGGCGGCGTCTCGATATCTCAAGGAGTTGGTCGAGATCGGCGTGTTGCATGAACAGAAAGTTGGCCGCGAGGTACTTTTTCTCAACCACCGACTACTGGCGTTGCTGACCGGGGAGGACAACAACGTGCCTGCCTTCAAATGAACAGGCCGGATGCCTTCACAACGTCGGCAAGTGGGACCCTGCTGACGTATTACGAGATTCTGGAACTCTGCCTGTTCGAAGTTCTGTCGCTGCGCTTGTCCGGTACTCAGTGAAACGGTGCGAGACATTACTCGACGTTCTGCACCTGCTCGCGCATCTGTTCGATCAGCACCTTGAGGTCGACGGCGGCGCGGGTGACTTCGGTGTCCTGTGACTTGGACCCCAGGGTGTTGGCTTCGCGGTTGAGTTCCTGGATCAGGAAATCCAGCCGCCGGCCGACGGGTTCACGCCGTTTGAGGATGGCGCGGATTTCCTGGGTATGCGCGTTGAGTCGGTCCAGTTCTTCTGCCGCGTCGGTTCGGTTGAGCAATAACAGGAATTCCTGCTCGATCCGGCTTTCGTCCAGCTCGGTCTTGAAATCGGCCAGCCGCTCACGCAGGCGGGCTTCCCATTCGGTTCGCAAGGCCGGCAGGCGGTCGGTGACCTGCACGACCAGGGACTCGATGCCGTCGGCGCGCTCGCACAGCATGGTGTCGATCTTGTCGCCTTCGCGCTGCCGGGCCTCGGCCAGCGCGTCGAGGCCGGCATCCAGCGATTCCAGCGCCGCGGTGTTCAAGGCCTCCTGATCCAGCTCGGCTTGCTGGACCACACCGGGCCAGGCAAGCACACGGAGCGGGTCGGGTGGCTGAACATCCATCGCCTCCGAAACCTGACGGATGCCGCTGGCCAGCGACTGCAGGCGGGCAGAGTCGATGTCCAGGCTGCCCTGCTCGCCGGCCGAAAGGTCGAGCTTGAGCGAGGCCTCGCACTTGCCGCGGGCAACTCGGCGGCCGATGCGGGTTCGAAACTCCGATTCCAGTGCCCGCATCGGTTCGGGCAGGCGGAAACTGACATCCAGGTAACGGTGATTGACGGTGCGCAACTCCCAGACGAGTTGGCCCCACGTGCCCGTAGCCTGATGGCGGGCGAATCCGGTCATGCTCTTGATCATGCGGCGCAGTATCGCAAATTCAGGCGGGGCAGCCCGGTATACTCCGCGCCCATGACTGACTCCTTTCAACGCCCCAGTGGCCGCGCAGCCGACCAGCTGCGTGAGGTCACCCTCACCCGCCATTTCACCAAACACGCCGAAGGCTCGGTGCTGGTTAGCTTTGGCGATACCCGCGTGCTCTGCACGGCCTCGATTGATGAACGTGTGCCGCCCTGGCTGCGCAACGAGAATCGCGGCTGGGTCACGGCCGAATACGGCATGCTGCCGCGCTCTACGCACGACCGAATGGGCCGCGAGGCGGCCCGTGGCAAGCAATCCGGCCGAACCCAGGAAATCCAGCGGCTGATCGGCCGCAGCCTGCGCGCCGTGGTCGATCTCGAAGCGTTGGGCCAGCGCCAGATCACGCTGGACTGCGATGTCATTCAGGCCGATGGCGGCACCCGCACGGCCGCGATCACGGGCGCCTATGTCGCCCTGGTTGATGCGGTCAACGGCCTGCTCGCCCGCAAGCTGCTCAAGCGCGACCCGATTCACGGTCACGTGGCGGCGATTTCGGTCGGCATTTGCGGCGGCACGCCGGTGCTGGACCTCGACTACGCCGAAGATTCGACCGCCGAAACCGACATGAATGTCGTGATGAACGACGCCGGCGGCTTTATTGAGGTTCAGGGTACGGCCGAAGGCCATGCCTTCCAGCGCAGCGAACTGGATGCGTTGCTGGACCTCGCTGGCGCTGGTGTCAAACAACTCGTGGCCGCGCAGCAGGCCGCGCTGGCGAGCTGAGTCCGTGGGATCAAGCATCCTCTCCCACGTCTCGATCGGCACGAATGCGTTCGAGCGTGCCGTGGCGTTCTACGATGCCACCCTGCGCGCGCTCGGCATCGGCCGCGTGATGGAACATCCTGGCGCGGTTGCCTACGGCCGCGATTTTCCGGAATTCTGGGTTCAAACCCCCATTAATGGACAACCGGCCAGCGCAGCGAACGGCATCCACGTCGCGTTTCTTGCCGACAGCCCGGACCAGGTAGACGCCTGGTATGCCGCAGCCCTGGACCAAGGGGCCGCGCCAGAGGGACCACCGGGACCACGAACCGAGTACGGCGCCGGCTACTACGGTGCCTTCGTGCGGGATCTGGATGGCCACAAGATCGAGGCCATGCATTGGGACGAGAACGCGACATGAGCGCGGTATCCGTGGTGCTCGCCACCGGCAATCCCGGCAAGGTCAAGGAGATGCAAGCCTTGCTTGCGCCGCTGGGTTACCGCGTGCGCCCGCAGTCGGAGTTCGAGTTTGAGCAACCGCCTGAAACCGGCGATACCTTCATCGAAAACGCGATCATCAAGGCGCGCGCGGCTGCCGCGGCGACGGGGCTGCCGGCGATTGCCGATGACAGCGGCCTGGAGGTCGCGGCCCTGGGCGGCGCCCCAGGCGTGCGATCGGCGCGGTATTCCGGCGAACACGGCAACGATGCCGCCAACAATGCCGCGCTGCTGAAAGCGCTTGAGGGTCAGCGGCGCCGACAGGCCCGGTTTCGCTGCGTATGCGTGTGCCTGCGTCATGCGGCCGATCCCGCCCCGCTGATCGCCCAAGGCGTCTGGCCGGGACGAATCATGACCGAGCTGCAGGGCTTGGATGGCTTCGGCTATGACCCGTTGTTCCAGCCGGCGGGCTTGAACTGCTCTGCGGCGGAGCTGAGCCCGGAAGAGAAGAACCGCCGCAGCCATCGCGGACAGGCCGTTCAGGCCCTGGTGACCCAACTACGGATCGAGCCGTTGCAGAGCAGCTGACACCGTGGGAACCAACCATCCGCTGGGCCTTTATGTGCACCTGCCCTGGTGCGTGGCGAAATGCCCTTACTGCGACTTCAACTCCCACGGCCTGAACGGCCGCCGCGTGGACGAAGCCGGGTACACCGACGCCCTGCTCCGGGACCTGAGCTTTGAACGCGCGAACATCGACACCGCACGGCCAATCACCAGCGTGTTTTTCGGCGGCGGGACGCCCAGCCTGTTTTCGCCCCCGGCCATCGCCCGCGTGCTGGAAACGGCAGAGGCATTGTTCGGCTTTGATCCGAATGTCGAGATCACGCTAGAGGCCAACCCCGGCGCCAGCGACGCCGAGCGCTTCGCCGGCTATCGCGCGGCGGGAGTCAATCGCCTGTCGATCGGCGTGCAGAGCTTCGACGACACGCAGCTGCGCCGATTGGGGCGGATTCACTCGGCGCAGACGGCCATCGACACCTTCGGCCAGGCGCGAGCCGCCGGCTTCGACAACGTGAATATCGATCTGATGTTCGCACTGCCCGAGCAGACCTTCGACCAAGCCATGGACGATTTGGATCAAGGCCTCGCGCTGGGTTCGGAGCACCTGTCCTGGTACCAGCTGACGCTGGAGCCCGGCACCGCTTTCGCCCGCCGGCCGCCGCCGCTGCCAACCGAAGATACCGCCGTGGCCATCTGGGAAACCGGCCAAACCCGGCTCGCGGAAGCCGGCTTCGCGCAATACGAGGTATCGGCCTACGCCCGGCCGGGCCGGCAATGCCGGCACAACCAGACCTACTGGCATTGCGCGGAATACATCGGGGTGGGTGCCGGCGCCCACGGCATGGTCGGCTGGCAGCGACGCGAACGCCAGCGCCGCCCCGGCGCGTTCATCGCCACCGCGGGCACGGCCGACGCGCTGGCGCAAACGCGTTACATTGAGCCTCAGGATCGTACGCTGGAGTTTCTGATGAACGCTCTGCGACTCAACGACGGCTTCACCATCCCGCAGTTCGAAGCGGCCACCGGCCTGGGCATTGACGCAATGCATCCGGCGCTGAGTTCGGCGCTGGCAACCGGCACGCTGGAACAGGCTGGCCAGACCATTCGCCCCACCGAGCTGGGCCGACGCCATCTGGATGCCGTGCTGGCGGACTTCTGACCGATGGAAGCCCTCACCGAACATCGCACGCACTGCCCATACTGTGGCGAGCGCATCACCCTGCTGGTCGACCACACCGGCGGCTCGCAGGAATACGTCGAAGACTGCTTTGTCTGCTGCCAGCCCATCGTCGTCCGCCTTGAAGAGGCCGACGACGGGTACACGCTGCAGGTGGATGTCGAGAACGACTGACCCGACAGCGGTCTAGCGCCGTTCCAGACGCTCCTGCAAAAAATGCAAACGCTGTGCATCCATCGGCGGGGGCACTGTCGAACTCCTTGTACATGCATTGTCTAACCATCGCTGTCGATCCGAGTTCGCAACACGCGCTCGGATCGCTGCAGGATGCTGACGCACAAGGAGCGCTCGGACCATGAACGACACCGCTGAAGTCGTCGAAGATTGTCAGGCTTTCCGGATTGGCGCGGTCGAACGTGCCACGGGGATCCCCGCCAACACCATCCGTGTCTGGGAGCGTCGCTACGGCCTCGTCAAACCAGCCAGAGATGAAACTGGCACGCGGCTGTATTCACAACAAGATGTCGAATACCTGAGCCACGTGCGCACGCTGATCGATGCCGGTGATTCCATCGGTTACATCGCATCGCTGGACAAGGGACAGTTGCCGGCACGCATCGAATCGCTCGCCTCCATGCCCAACCGGGGCAATGCACGACGCCGCCGCACCGGCCTGGCGCCGCTGCTGCTGATCGGGCCGACGCTAGCCGAGCGACTCGGCGACATCGACCTGCCGGGTTATACGATTCACGCCAGCTACGCGACACCGGCAGATGCCCGCAAGGCGTCGCTACCGACCCATTCGAATGCTATCGCCGTCGTGGAAACCGAACAGGTCACGCGGTCGCTGGCGCAAGACCTGGCTGCCTGGCGTGACGATGCCAGCCTGACCGCCGTGATCGTCGTCTATAGCTACGCGCGCAAGTCCGACCTGAACGCCATTCGCGACCTTGGCCTGCTGGTGCTGCGCGAGCCGATTGATGCGGAGATGCTTCGCCATGTGCTGCTGACGCGCAAATACTGGCTGGCGCCGGACGAGCAGCCAGGGGATTACCTGTCCGCGGCAATCCCGCCACAGCTGTTCAACAAGAAGGAATTGGTCTCGCTGGCGCTGGTCCAGACCAGCGTGAGCTGCGAATGTCCGCGGCATCTCGCCGAGTTGCTGATCTCGCTCAGCGCCTTCGAGCGCTACTCCCAGCTCTGCGAGGACCGCTCCACTGAAGACGCGGCCCTGCACGCCATGCTCCGTGGTGCCACGGCGCATGCGCGCTCGACGATGGAAGCGGCGCTCAAGCGGGTTGTCGACCACGAGAAGATCGACCTGTCGCAGCTGCGCTGATCGAGGCAGGGCGCAGATCCCCGGCGCGGCGCCATATTGGCGCCAGCCGGGCGTGCACCTCATAATCGCCACCCCGTTTTTCCGGCTAGTGATCTGGTTATGAATAAGGCTGACAAGCGCCAAGCGGCGTTGGACTACCACGCCAAACCAAGGCCGGGAAAACTCGGAATCGCGATCACCAAACCGTTCACCACGCCCAGCGAGCTGTCGCTGGCGTATTCGCCCGGTGTGGCCGAGCCGGTGCTGGAGATCGAGAAGAACCCGGACGATGCATTCAAATACACGTCCAAGGGCAACCTGGTCGCGGTGATCACCAACGGCACGGCTGTGCTGGGGCTGGGCCGCACCGGCCCGCTGGCATCCAAGCCGGTGATGGAAGGCAAGGCCGTGCTGTTCAAGAAGTTTGCCAATGTCGATGTGTTCGACATCGAGGTCGACGCGCCGGATGCACAGGATTTCATCGAAACCGTGCAGCGAATCTCGCCGACCTTCGGTGGCATCAACCTCGAAGATATCGCCGCGCCAGACTGCTTTCACATCGAGAAGACGCTGAGCGAGACACTGGATATCCCGGTGTTTCACGATGACCAGCATGGCACCGCCATCATCATCTGCGCCGGGCTGCTCAATGCCCTGGCGTACCAGAACAAGGCTCTGGACGCGGTGCGCATCGTCTGCGTCGGTGCCGGCGCGGCCGGCATCGCGTCGATGAAGCTGCTGCAATCACTAGGCGCGGCGCCGGACAACATCGTCATGTGCGATAGCAAGGGCGTGGTTCACACCGGCCGCAACGACCTCAACCCGCAGAAGCAAGAGTTCGCGATCGACACCGATTTGCGCACGCTGTCGGATGCCATGGCCGGTGCCGACGTGTTCATCGGCGTGTCCGGCCCCGGCCTTGTCAGCCAGGACATGGTGCGTTCGATGGCGCCGAACCCGGTCGTGTTTGCGCTGGCAAATCCGACGCCGGAAATTCTTCCCGAGGAGGCCCATGCGGTGCGCGACGATGTGATCATGGCAACCGGCCGCAGCGATTACCCGAATCAGGTCAACAACGTGCTGTGCTTCCCGTTCCTGTTCCGGGGTGCGCTGGACGTGCGTTCGCGCTCGATCAACCACGAGATGCAGATAGCCGCGGTTCACGCCATTGCCGACTTGGCCCGGCAGCCGGTCCCGGAAGTCGTCAAGGACGCCTACGACATGCAGGACATCAGCTTCGGCCCCAACTACATCCTGCCCACACCGCTGGACCCGCGGCTGTCGGATTTCGTCTCGCCTGCCGTGGCGGCAGCCGCCGTGGACTCCGGCGCCGCACGCACCGGCTACCCCGCGCACTACCCCAAACGCTAGGTCGATACCCGCATGCCGTTGGCAGACGCGGCGCATCTGGTCGTCGCGATGATGGCGATCGGCATGGGCCTGTCGGGTTGGCTCACCGATCCGCGCGACCACATCAACCGGTCGCTGGCCCTCTGCGTGGTGCTCATCGGCATGGAGCAGGCGCTGGAACCCGCCAGCGGCAGCGGCCTGGTGTTCTGGACTGCGGTCACCGAGACGCTGGAGTCGGCCGCGATCATCGCCGGCGTGGAATGGGGACGGCGTATCGGCCGCTCCGCCCGTGGCCGGCGTGGCGTGGCGGCACACTGGCTTTTCCGGGTGGCGCAGCTACTCATCATCGTCCTGCTCGGGCTGTCGCTTGGCTACGTATTGATCGCGCCAGAACAGGCAACGTCCGACGCCAGCGGGCTGGTCAAGCTGCGCGGGCTGGAGTTCGCGATCTTCGCTCCGGTGCTGGGAACAGCCATGCTGCTGGCGGCAATTGCGATCATCCTGCTGTTGACCACGCGGCTCGATTCCACCGATGCCCTGCGCCTGCGGATGCTTTACATGGCAACTCCATTCTTGATTGGCGCGCTGGTGGTCACACGCGGGCTGGAGCCGTATTTCATTGTGATCGGGCTGGTGATTCTGTCAGCGTCGTCGGTGCGCTATCTGGCGATCCTCGGCCGGCGCGGCGCCTTCATGGGGCAGTTCCTGTCGCCGCAGGTCGCGCAGGAAGTGAGGGCACATGGGCTCGACCACCTATTGGAACGCCGACGCACCGTGGTAACAGTGGTCGTCGCCGACCTGCGCGGGTTCTCGTCCTACGCGCGGCTGCGCACCTCGGAGGAAACCTTCGGCTTGCTCGAAGCCTTTTACAAGGCTGTGGGCGACGCGACGCGAGCGCATGCCGGCACGGTCAAGGACCACGCGGGCGACGGGGTCGTCATCATCGTCGGCGCGCCATTCAAGGTGCAGCAACCCGCGCGGAGCGGTATCGAACTGGCCTTGTCGCTGCAGCAGGCCGTGTGCCAGATGCTGTCGCAGAACGGCCATGCTCCGGCGGTGGGCCTGGGCATCGGCATCGCTACCGGCCACGTGACGGTGGGCGCCCTGCGTGGGGCTGGCCGCTTGGAGTACGGTGCTGTCGGCAACCCCGTGGTGCTGGCCTCCCGGCTATGCGGTCGCGCCAGTGATGGCGAGATTCTGGCCGATGCCCGAACGCGGGACGAAGCCCAGGAAACCAGCCGCTGGGTGGCCGAGGATCGGGACGCCGAACCGCTCAAAGGCTTCCCGCGTCCGGTGCCGATTTGTGCACTGCGCTTGCAAAGGTCCAGCACGAGCGGGGAAACTAATGGGCGCTAACGATTTCCCACGGGCGCGGTCCCGCTCGTTGCCGCGATTGATCGTCGAACCGCTAAACGATCGATCGTCTACGCACCCAGCGTCATCCGCCCGAATTTTTTCAATTCAACTCACGTCACGGGACGCCAGCGACTTCTTCATCGTCTGCTTGGACAGGGAAGATGACATCGTCACCGCCACGAATCCTTGGGGGATGACGGGCACGGCTTTCGCGACCGACCGGGAGTAACAAAAGCATGAGCAGCGATTCGTATACAGTCACCGGACCCGACGGAAGCTCCGTCGATCTGCCGCAAGTACAAGGCACGATGGGCCCGCCCGCGGTCGATGTCCGCAAGCTGTATGCGAACACCGGCGGTTTCACCTTCGACCCCGGCTTTACCTCGACCTGCTCCTGCGAGTCAGGCATCACCTTCATTGATGGCGAGAAGGGCCAGCTGCTTTACCGCGGCTATCGCGCGGACGAGCTGGCGCAGAAGTCCAACTACATGGAAGTCTGCTATCTGCTGCTCAATGGCGAGCTGCCCACCCAGAGCGAATACGAGGAGTTCAACGACGCGATCCGCATGCACACCATGCTGAACGAGTCGCTGAAGCGCTTCTTCACCGGCTTCCACTACGACGCGCATCCGATGGCCATGCTGTCGTCCATCGTCAGTGGGCTGTCGGCGTTCTATCACGACACCACGAACACGGCGGATCCGGAGCATCGCAAGATCTTTGCGCGCCGCATGATTGCGAAGATCCCGACCATCGCCGCGGCCGCGTACAAGTATTCCATCGGCCAGCCGATGGTTTATCCGAAGAACGACCTGGATTACAGCTCCAACTTCCTGCACATGATGTTTGCCGTGCCGGCGGAGGACTACGAGGTCGATCCCGTCGCCGCCGAGGCGCTGGATGTGTTGTTGATTCTGCATGCCGATCACGAGCAGAACGCATCCACCTCCACCGTGCGCCTGGCGGGTTCCACCGGCTGTAACCCCTACGCGGCCATCTCCTCCGGTATCGCGGCTCTTTGGGGGCCTGCGCACGGCGGCGCCAACGAGGCGGTGCTCAAGCAGCTTTCGGCGATCGGCAGCGCCGACAATGTCGACAAGTACATTGCCAAGGCCAAGGACAAGAACGACCCGTTCCGTCTGATGGGCTTCGGCCATCGCGTGTACAAGAACTTCGATCCACGCGCGACCGTCATCCGCGAGCATTGCCACAAGGTCCTCAAGGCCTACGGCGGTGACACCGACGGCATGCTCGAACTGGCGATGAAGCTGGAAGAGATCGCACTGAAGGATGAGTACTTCGTCGAGCGCAAGCTCTACCCGAACGTCGATTTCTACAGCGGCATCATCTACAAGGCCATCGGCATCCCCACCAATATGTTCACGCCGATGTTCGCCATCGGCCGCACCGTGGGCTGGGTCGCGCACTACCTCGAGATGATTTCCGATCCGGGTCTGCGCATCGGTCGTCCGCGCCAGATTTATACCGGCGCAACGGAACGTCCGTACTCCGACATCACCGGTCGATAGGCTGTCAGCGCATCCCGCGCCTGGCGTCGGGATGCGCGTGCCCCTGCCCATGAAAGCAGTTCTGGAACCATTGCTGGATGGCCGTGATCTCGCGCCCGAGGTCATGACGCAAACCATGCGCGGCATCATGCAAGGCGAGTACACGCCGGCGCAGGTGGCGGGGTTCCTGATTGCCTTGCGCTGCAAAGGCGAGACGGTCGGCGAGATCGCCGCCGCGGCTGCGGTCATGCGGGAGTTGGCCACGCCGGTCGAAATCCCGGCGTCCGCCCGCAAGCACCTGGTGGATACCTGCGGCACGGGCGGCGATGCCAGCGGCATCTTCAATGTCTCCACTGCCTCGGCGATGGTGGTGGCCGCTGCCGGCGGCCATGTCGCCAAGCACGGCAACCGCTCGGTTTCCAGTCAGTTTGGCAGCGCCGATGTACTGGAGGCGGCCGGCGTCAAGGTCGATCTAGGCCCGGCCGGCGTCGCCCGCTGTGTGGAAGAGCTGGGCGTCGGTTTCATGTTCGCGCCGGGCTATCACTCGGCGATGAAGCATGCGATCGGACCACGCCGCGAGTTGGGGGTACGCACCCTGTTCAATCTGCTCGGCCCCCTGACCAACCCGGCCAATGCGCCCTGCCAGGTGATTGGGGTGTTCTCCAGTGCCTGGTGCGCGCCCATCGCCGAGGTGATGCAGCGGCTGGGTAGCGAACACGTCATGGTGGTTCATGGCCAGGACGGCCTGGACGAGATCAGTCCGGTCGAGCCGACCCATGTGGCCGAACTGCGGATGGGTGAAGTCCGCAACTACACGATCGAGCCTGCAACCTTCGGCGTGACCGCACACAGCCTGCAGCCGTTACGCGCGGCATCGGCCGACGAAAGCTACACGATGATCCGGCAGGCGCTGGGCGGTCGTGCGGGCTCGGTTGCCGACATGATCGCGCTCAACGCCGGCGCCGGCATCTACGTCGCGGGTCTGACCAGCACGCTGGCCGATGGCGTCAATCAGGCACGGGAGGTGCTGGCCTCCGGAACGGCACTGAAGACGCTAAACGGTCTAGCCGCGTTGTCGCAGCAACTCTGAGCGCGACGGCCGCGGACCATTATCCATGAGCGACATCCTCAACCGAATTCTCGCCACCAAGCAGGACGAAGTGGCCGCGGCCCAGTCACGGACCTCACACGAAACCCTGCGCCAACGTTCTGCACAGGCAGAACCACCACGCGGTTTTGCCGACGCATTGCGGGCGCGGGTGCAGACGCGCCAGCCCGCGGTGATCGCCGAACTGAAAAAGGCCTCCCCCAGCAAGGGCCTGATCCGGCCGGATTTCGATCCGACGTGGCTGGCGCATCGCTACGCCGCTGGCGGGGCCGCCTGTCTGTCGGTGCTGACGGACGTCACCTATTTTCAGGGCGCGCCGGATTTCTTGGTTCAGGCCCGCGGCGCCGGACTACCGGTGATACGCAAGGACTTCCTGATCGACCCGTATCAGGTGCTCGAAGCTCGTGCCTGGGGCGCTGACTGCGTGCTGCTGATTGTCGCCGCGCTGGATGACGCCAGCTTGCGCACCTTGGCCGAGGCCGCGGTGGAGCTGGGCATGGATACATTGGTTGAGGTTCACGACGCCGAGGAACTGGAGCGCGCGCTGCGCCTGCCAGCGGAACTGTGTCCGCTACTAGGCATTAACAATCGCAATTTGCGTAGCTTCGACGTCAGTCTAGACACCACCCTGAACCTGCGTTCGGCGGTGCCTGATGATCGCGTGCTGATTACCGAAAGCGGCATTCATAGCCGTGACGACATCCAGAGGATGCAGGCGGCCGATGTGCATGGCTTCCTGGTCGGCGAATCCTTGATGCGCGCGACCGACCCTGGGGTGGCGCTGGCCGAGCTGATCGGAGCGCCGATTCAGGCGGGTTAGCCCTCGGTACCCAGCGACTGCCGGGTGTCTTCCGGCACCAGGATCGCACGCCCCTTCACCTGCACGATGCCGTCTTCTTCCAACGACTTGAGCACGCGGCCCGCCATTTCGCGGGAGCAGCCGACAATTCGTGCCAGCTCCTGCCGGCTGATGCGGACCACTCGACCACCTTCCACAACTTCGTGGCCGGGGTCGTCCGTGAGCGTCAGCAGCGTTCGGGCGATGCGCCCGGCCACGTCGACGAAGGCCAGATCGGCCGCACGGCGGGTGGTGTCACGCAGGCGCTTGGCAAGCTGATGGCCGAGCACGAACATGAGGTCAGGGTATTTGTGTGCGAGTTCGCGGAACGGCTGAAAGCCGAGTTCGGACACCACCGTGGGTTTGCGTGTGCGCGCGATGGCGCTGCGCGACTCCATTTCCGGGAACAGGCTCATCTCGCCGAAAAAGTCGCCCGGGTTGAGATACGCCAGCACCATTTCGCGACCATCTTCGTCCTCGAAGATGATGCTGACCGAGCCTTCCAGAATCAGGTACAAGGAATCCGGCGCGTCCCCTTCGTGAAGAATCGTATGATTCTTCGGGTAGTGCCGACGATGCGCCGCCATGTGGAACGCCTGAATGGCGGCCTCGCTCCCTTCGTCCAGCTGATGCAAGCTGGTCATTCGCGTTCAGCGGTCATTCCGCTGCTCCCCGTTTTCTTGTCACTAGTATCATACCCGCCATGACGGTTAACACGATGTCAGCACGCCTCAAACTTTCGGAGGGTGTGACCTGGGTCGGCGAGTCCGGCAGCGGACACGCCATAGTTATCGATGGCTCGCCCGAGATTGGTGGCCGCAACCTCGGGATGCGGCCCATGGAACTGATACTCCTCGGCGTGGGTAGCTGCAGCGCCATGGATGTGATGCTCATTCTACGCAAGGCGCGGCAGGACGTAAGCGATTGTTGCGTGGAGATCCAGGGCACGCGCGCCGAAACCATCCCGCAGGTGTTCACGGCCATCCATCTGCATTTCATCATCGAAGGGCGGGAGTTGGCCGAACGCCATGTGGCGCGGGCGGTTCAGCTCTCCGCGGAAAAGTATTGCTCCGCCTCGCTGATGCTGCAGGCCAGTGTCGAGATCACCCACGACTTCGAGATCCGTCCGCTCTGATGTTGCTCTCGTTCTTCTATGCGCTGCGCGAAGGCGGCCTCAAGCCGACGGTCACCGAGTTTCTAACCCTGCTGGACGCGCTCAAGCGTCACGTGGTGATTTACAGCATCGATGATTTCTACGTGTTGGCGCGCACCAGTCTGGTCAAGGACGAGACCAAGTACGATCGGTTCGATCAGATCTTTGCGGCGTATTGGCACGGGGTCGAGTCGGTCACCGAAGATCTGTTCACCGACATTCCGGAAGAGTGGCTGCGCAAGCAGGCGGAGCTGCAGCTATCCGACGAGGACAAGGCGAAGATCGAGGCCATGGGCGGCTTCGAGAAGCTCATGGAGGAGTTACGCAAGCGCCTCGACGAACAGGAAAAACGCCACCAGGGCGGCAACAAGTGGATCGGTACCGCCGGCACCTCTCCGTTCGGCGCCTACGGCTTCAATCCGGAGGGCGTTCGTATCGGTCAGGCCGGCAGCCGCAACCGTTCTGCGGTCAAGGTCTGGGACAAGCGCGAATTCGCCAACCTGGACGATAGCCGCGAACTCGGAACCCGCAACATCAAGATGGCGCTGCGCCGCCTCCGTCGCTTTGCCCGCGAAGGGGCCGCCGATCAGCTGGATTTGAACGACACCATCAGTTCAACGGCGAGAAACGGCGGCATGCTGGACATCCGCATGGTGCCCGAACGTCATAACGCGGTGAAGGTGCTGCTGTTCTTCGATGTGGGCGGTTCGATGGATCCGCACGTAACGCTGTGCGAGGAGTTGTTCTCGGCAGCTCGCACCGAGTTCAAGCACATGGAGTACTTCTACTTCCACAATTTCCTGTACGAATCGGTGTGGAAGGACAACCTGCGGCGGCGCTCGGAAAAGACGTCCACCCGTGAACTCATCCGCACCTACGGACCCGACTACAAGATCATCTTCGTCGGCGATGCCACGATGAGCCCCTATGAGATTGCCTATCCCGGCGGCAGCGTGGAGCACTGGAACGAGGAGTCTGGTGAGACCTGGGCGCGCCGGCTGCTCGATCATTTTCCCAAGGCCGCATGGCTTAACCCGGAGCCCGAATCACACTGGGAATACGCGCCATCGTTGGCGATGACCCGGACTATTTTCGACGACCGCATGTTCCCCCTGACCATTCGGGGTTTGGAAGATGCGATGCGCCGTCTGACCCGGGCTCGCTGAATCGCGCCAGGCCTTGAAGACCGGGCGCGCGTCGTCAGCCGACGTTGGGCTCGGCCATCAGCACGGCCAGCACGGCCCCGTCATCGCCGATCAAGCTCAGGCGGCCTTGCTCCAGCCGGAATGTGGTGGTCGCCGCCAGTGCCGCCAGAAACGCTTGCTCCTGGTCCATCCCCTGGGCGCAAGCCATCTTCGTGGTGATCAGGCGCGAGAAGCTTAGCTGGTCGCCGTCCAGCACATAGCTGCCGGACAGACGATTGCAGCCGGCGTGGCCATAGAGTTGATCGGTGGCGGGCTCCAGCACCAGCGTGGCCGGCTTGGCAAGCGTATCGACGGTGGTGCCGGCCAGGGATACGAGCATCCAGGGCGTCGCGGTCAGCCGGGATGGCGATTCGCTTTCAGTGGCGGGGGTCGCACAGGCGCCGAGGCCCAGCGCCCATAGCAGGGTAATCATCACGGCTGTCAGAGCGCGGCCTGGCCGCGCGTGTCGCGCCGCCAGATGGGTCGTCGCAGTCTCGAGCATGGGCATCCTGCTCCTCGCATCAGATTGGGTTCGGGCGGAGGCATCGACCTTGGCCTAAGGCGCCGCCAGTGCTGGCAGTATACCCACCGCGCCGCGCCGGCCGAACACGTTCAATGTTCTTGCAAAAGCCTGCGGCATCGCGTTCACTGCGCAATTGTTCTCGCTAACCGAGTTGCGCGGAATGCTAGAGGCCGTCGCGGTTGCCAATCACTTCATCGCCCAGGCGGCGAGCGAGCGATTGCGCGACCTGAACCCACCAAAGCTGCATGAATTGACGTATTGCGCTCAGGGCTGGCACCTGGCCATGCTCGGCACCTCGTTGTTTGATGGCGGCATTGTGGCCACGGTGAACGGCCCGCGCATTGCCGCTTTGCAGGACCATCTAAGCGGCACCAAGCGCGTACTGGAACCGTTGGTGGTGCGCCGCAGCGACCCGCAGTCGGGCAAGATGATCGAGTTGACGCCACACCCGCAGGCGGCAGACGAAGGCACCCGCCGCGTCCTCGCGATCACGTGGAAGGCCTACGGCAAGCTCTCCGGTTACGACTTGTCGCTGGTCACCCGCGAACAGGGCGGACCCTGGGACCTGCTCTGGAATGACCCGGACCGCGGCGCGGACACGGTCGATATTCCGAATGAAACCATCCGGCTCTGGTTCCGTCAGCTGGCGGAACGCAATCGCAAGGTCACTTCGGCCAAGTCGGTCAAGGACACCCAGCGCATTCTGGTCACCCCGAACCGGGATGGCATGAAGTCGGCGTAGCGCGCCCAGGCGTTCAACACACCGGCTTAGAAATACAACTGCACGATTGCGCTGATCGTATCCTCGTAGTCCAGCAAGGCACTGCTTGCCTGCGCCGGCGCATCGTCCGGCACGTTGCTGACCAGTCGGGCCTGTAGCGACACCTTCACCGAGGCGCCGAACCGGCGCTCGGCCTCAACCAGATAACTGATCGTCGTCTCATCCAGGCTGCGCACCCCGCCTGCCAGCAGCGCGGTGCCGGCCACATCATTGAAGCTGAGTCGGGTGCCCGCGAATACCTCGCGATCAAACAAGTCCTGGCCTTCAGCTTCGCGCCGATCGTAAATGAACTCGGACAGCAAGCCGACGTCGATCGCTGAGTCGAACACCCCGTAGAGGGTGTGTTCAAAGCCCGTGACCAGCGCATTGGCCCAGCGCTCGCCGCGCTCCCGGCGCAGGGCTTCCAGCTTCAGCGCGGTGGCGCCGATGATCCACTGCGCGTCGATCGAGTACTGCTCGATCTGGTCGTAATGCGGGATGATCTGAACTGCATCAAAAAAAGCCGCCTGAACTTCGGCATCGGTCGGCGCGAGTCCGGCCTGCTGGGCCAGCGCGATCAGAATCCGGTCCAGCGGTTCGAACCCGCTGAGCGCCGGATCGGTCACCGCGGAATCCAGGTCGCAGTTCGCCTGGGTGGCCGTGCCTTCGAAGCCGCTGCCCTGACGCACGCAGGGCAGTAATCGCGGCTCCCGCGCGGTGCCCTTGAACCAGCTCACCCCGACATCCAGCGCGCCCACGGTATGCCGCCACCGTAATGCGAAATCCTGGTGCGACTGCTCCTGGTGCGATTCGTAGCGGGCGGCGTCTTCAGTGATCTCGAATGGAAACGCCGGCCGGCCGTCTTCGCCCGGGAAAGTGCGCTCCCGGAAGTATGGGAGCCAGAACGCGTCCCAGGTGCCGAAGTCCGAAATCCAGGCCAGGTTGATCATCGGCTGGCCCAGCTTGTCCTCGTTATCGATGTCTTCGACGAAGTCGGTCTGGTTGATGACGTCCACCAGATGGCGTGACTCGGTGACGCCCCAGAACACCTTGCGAACCCCCAGCCTGACTTCATAGTCGCGGGCGGCGTGGACGAAACTCAGCTCGCGGATATCAGCGTGGGTTCGTTCATCGTCATCGGAATCGACGCGCCCGAAGAACACGCCCGACAGCAATTGGTCGCCGCGATTCCACTCCCGAAAGAACTCGACCGTGAGCGCTGCGGCGCTTTGCCGGTCAGGCCGGTCTGGCACCTTGGATTCCTGCGGGAACTCCCGGTGTTCCAGTTCCAGCGTGGTGTAAACGTCGCCGTCAGCCGCAACCGCCACTCCCCATGCTGACGTTGCCATGACGACCACTGCGATGATTGAACGCATCCCGGACCCCGCTACATACCGATCGGTATGATCCTATGCGTCAGGCGCGGACGCAAGCCGATCTTCGACACTACGGATCTTGTCGGCGAGAGCCTGCTTGCGATCGGTCCGCGTCCCTACCTTGAGCGTCGTAAAGATGCGAGGGGCGCCCTGCGCGTGCACGGCCTCATGACAGGCCTTTACCGCACGCATGACCACATCCCAGTCACCTTCCACATTAGTGCCGTAGGCATGCAACTGCCCGGTCAGCCCGGCCTGCTCCAGCACGCGCTGACAGGTAGCCACATAAGGCGACACCGATACGCCGACGCCGATCGGCACGAGACAAATTTCAACACTGACCTGCATTGTTATCTCTCGGTGATTCAAGAGCCGACCAGAGTGACAGCGTGTGCGGCGGCGCTCAATGAGTGCGCCGAAGGGATCAGAGGCCTCCCGGTGTGGTCTGAGCGATAATGCCGATTCAACTTCTGGAGTCATGTCCGATGCAGCGCCTGCTTATCCTGACCCTGATCGCCACGACCACCGCCTTGGTCGCCTGCGCCACCTCGCCCCTCGGTCGTTCGCAATTGCAGCTGTTTCCCGAGTCGCAAATGGCCGAAATGGGCGTTGCCGCGTTTCAGGACATGAAACAGCAACAGCCGCTGGAGACCTCCAGCCAGACCAATGGTTATGTCAGCTGCGTTGCGCGGGCGATCATTGCGGAGCTACCCGAACAACGCACCTGGGAGGTTCAGGTCTTCAAGGACGATTCGGCTAATGCCTTCGCGTTGCCTGGCGGCAAGATCGGCGTGCACACCGGCTTGCTGGACATCGCAGAAAACCAGGACCAGCTCGCCACGGTGATCGGCCACGAAGTGGCGCATGTGCTCGCCAGTCACGCCAATGAGCGTGTCTCCACCAGCTATGTTGCCAGCACGGGACTCCAACTGGCACAGGTCGCTGCCGGGGAGCCCACGGCCGCCAAACAACAGCTGTTCGGGCTGTTGGGGCTGGGTGCTCAAGTCGGCGTGTTACTTCCGTTTTCCCGCACCCAGGAGTCCGAGGCCGATCTGCTCGGGCTGGATCTGATGGCAAAAGCCGGTTTCGATCCGCGTGCGAGCATTCCGCTGTGGGAGAACATGAGCCAGGCCGGCGGCGGCAAGCCGCCCGAGTTTCTCTCGACCCATCCATCGCATACGACGCGCATCGGCGACCTGTCCAAGCGCCTGCAGACCGCGATGCCGCTCTACGAACAGGCCAAGCGCGCCGGCAAGCGGCCGGGCTGTGGCTAGCCGTTACGGCTGCGCGACTGGGCCAAACACGTCCGGAGTCAACGCGATGTCGGTACCCGGCAGGCGCAGCTGACGCTTGAGCGCCAGGTCAAACAACCACGGGTTGTAGGCGTATAACTCGCGCAGCGGCGCCACGTCCTCCCGCTCGATAAAGCCGGCCCACACCAGTTCATCCAGCCAGATGTTGGTGTTGATCGCAGCATAGGGGTAGGCGCTGGCGTAGCGGTAGCGACCGAACAAATCGACCTGCTGCAAGACGCTGTTGAGCACGCCGGAGGCCGTCTTCAGCCGCCCTAGCCCATCGACCAGCACGTAGAGACGTTCGTCTTGGTCGCTCTCGCGAAGTGTCCGCAAGCAGGCTTGCCACCGATCGAGATCAGACCGCATGCAGCCCAGCAGGAAAACCTGGCGGCCGGCAGCCGCATGCGACGCTGCAAGCCGTAACGCTGGGTCGGGATCATTCAGCGGCGTGAGATCGACCCACACGCGGCTGGGTTGTGGCTCGCCACCGGCCAGGGTCAGGCCGGACACCCAGCGGTCCTCGCCGCCCGGCGCCTGCGCCACCGCGCGCCAATGCGCAGGCCAGGTGCTGTCATCCGGCTGCTCCGTCAACACCACGACCTCGATCGGCCGTGTGGGCAGATCGGTTAACGCTCGGAAGCGGGCCAGGTAGGGCGCGCGCCAAGCGTCGCCGCCGCGACCGTTGACGCCGGTGGCGTCGGCCCAGATTGCTTGACGCAAGCCGGCCCACCAGCCGCTGCTGATGGCCGGCCGCGTCAGATAGGCGCCTTGATCCACAACCGTTTCGGGCAGCCCGGCGAAGCTCTCCTCAAGCAGCTGCTGTGCGGATTCGCTCAAGGCCCATCGTGCAGCCTCTGGCGTTTGCGAACCGCGCCCGGGATGCCCCAGCCAATCTTCGACACAGCCGGTGAGGGCCAGGGCAGTGAGCCCGAGGACAACCATTCGCATTCGGATTTCAGAACTCGATCGCAACAACACGCTTATGCGTCCGCCGTACGGTGTTTCTTGGAGCGGTAATACGCGCTGATGTCAGACAAGGAGTATTGGGGCGTCCACCGGTAGGCCTTGGCGAAACTGTTGCCGTCCAGCACCACCGGATACTTGAAGAAATTGATCAGGTACGGGGGGAAGGAGCTCCACCCCATTCGCTCGGCAATCCGCCGGGGTAAGGCCGGTGGCAACGAGGGCAGGGGCAAAACCCGGCAATCGCAGGCACGCAGAAAGTCCTGGTATGCCACCCAGTCGTTAGGCGCGACGTTAAAAATACCCTTGCCGCGACGCTCAAACGCGGCGACCACGGCATCGGCCATATCCTCCACATGCAGGAACTGCATGATCGGCGAGAACCCCAGCAGCGCTGGCGCAAGCCGGCGTGACAGCAGGCGCGACATGGAATTGCGCACCCCGGGGCCGACGATATTGCAGGGGCGCAGAATCGTGATGTGCAGCTTGGGGTTTCGCCACAGATAGATCTGCGCGAGGTTCTCCAACTCGACCGCATCGACCAGATCCATGGTCAGTTCGCTGGCCTTCAGCGGCGCCGTTTCATACAGCGGCGCGGGATTGTAGGCATCGGCGCCGTACACGAAATGCGTGGAGTGCACGACGACCTTGCCGACGTTGTATTTCTCCGCAAGGTCGAACAATCGCCGTGTGCCCAGCACGTTGTCGTTATAGCGGCGAAAGCGGCTGTACTCGTTGGTGAGAATGCGCCCGAGATGAATGACGCCGTCGATCGGGTGATCGCGAAAAATATCCTCGAAACGACGCTTGCTCAGGTCGACCTGGTAGCTCGGGATTTGTGCATCCGTCTGCACCTTGCGTCGGAAGTCGACGGCGATCACCTGATGCCGATCCATGAGTCGCGCCATGACGCGTCGTGCCAGTGAGCCACCGGCGCCGGTGACAAGGATTGTCTTCGGTTTGATGCGCGACGCACTCATCTGTAAATCGACTGTCGTTGTTCCAGGCCACGTCGGATGAGCTTGCGAATCTCCGACTTGACCTGCTCGATGCGCGGCGCGATGTCGTGCTCATGCTCACAGTCGTTATCGAAGCGCAGCGGCTCGCCGATGTGCAGGCTGACGCGGGCCGGCAAGGGCAGCAGCGGCCCGAGCGGTATATAAGGCAGCCCCAGCGGACGGGCCAACGGCTTGAGATCGGAGAACGAAGGCATCGTCTCCTCGCAACCGACGATACCGACCGGCACGATCGGCGTGCGATGCCGCATCGCCAAGTGCATGAAACCGGTGCCAAAGCGTTGCAGCTGGTAGCGCTTGTGCCAAACCTTGCCCGATCCGCGGATGCCTTCCGGGAACACGATGATGGCCTCCTCGTGCTCCAGCATCGCACCGCAGTTCACTGGATCACCGACCACGGCGCCAAGCCCGTTCATGAAGTTTCCGAGAAACGGAACCGTCGGGAAGAACCGCTCGATCATCGCGCGCGGCGCGCGCGGCCCGGCGGGGTTGCGGGCCATGGCCACACCCAGCATGACGCCATCCAGCGGCAACTGCCCGCTGTGATTCGGCACCATCATCACGCGCCCGGTCGGTGGAATGTGCTCCAGCCCCTCCACCCGCACGCGAAAGTAATGGTCGAACAGCCAGCCCGCACCCGCGAGCGAGAGCTTGGCTGTCGACCGGTTGTAACCCCAGGGGTCGAATCCGAAGGAACCCAGCACCTTCGGCAATCGATCAATGGTGTCGTGTATTTCGGCACCGACAATACGGTCGGCCAACCATCGGCTGATTGCCATGGGCTGCGTCCATCCTCCGTCTACGCACGGTCTCCAGTCGCGGCCCGTCGTGCATCATCTGCGTCGTCGCCGCACCCCGAAGATAAGCGGGAGCAATGCCAACGTCCAGGCGCCTGAGCCACCGCCACCACCAGAGTCATTCCCGCCTCCGCCACCCGTGGCATTGGGTGTGGCCTGAACCTGCAAAACGTAATCCCCGGTGACCGACTGATCGAACCCACGGATCTCCAGAAAGTAAGTGCCGCGGTTCAGGGTCGTCTCGATGCGGAAGTTGCGTTGAACCCCCAGTTGGATGTCATCGTTTTCGGTGATCAACACGCCGGAGCTGTCGAGCAGCGTGCCGTAGGTATCCGTATCGCCGGTGGTTTCGAGCCGGATATCAGACCGCTCCGAAAGGAAAAATTCGAAATAGTCGAGGTCACCCGAGGTGTTGATCGTCCCCGGTGTCGTCGACGCCGCACTGGTCAGGGTGATACCGGTGGCCGTCTGACGTCGGTTGCCGTGGAGATCGGTGCCCGGATCCCCAGTGACGATGATGGTGATCGCAGTGACATCCGTCCCACCCTGACCGTCGCCCAGCGTGTACTGAAACGATTCGGTCTGTTGCTGGGATGGTCCTAGGTTGGCGATTTCACCCCCCGGCGTATAGCTCAGCGCGCCGTTGGCATCGACTTGCAGCGTAGCCCCGCCGGG
Organism: Abyssibacter sp.; assembly: GCF_964229365.1. Lineage (NCBI taxonomy): Bacteria > Pseudomonadati > Pseudomonadota > Gammaproteobacteria > Chromatiales > Oceanococcaceae > Abyssibacter > Abyssibacter sp. The sequence goes on from NZ_CAXRDQ010000005.1 coordinate 54,171, forward strand.
CGTCGTCAATGCCATGCCGACATCGCCCGCCTCGCCATCCAGCGCGATCACCGACAACGGATCGCCATCGGCATCGGAGTCCGCACCGGAACCGTTGTCAGCGAGCACATTCTCATTGAGTGTCGCCGTAGACAGCACACCGAAGCCGTCAGGCTGCGCCACGGGGGGACGGTTGCCACCCGCGGCAACCACCTCCACCTCAAAGACGGTGCGCGCGGTGAAAATGCCGTCAGAGACAACGACCGTCACATTGGCCCGCCCGGCGTCCGCGCCCTGCGGCGTAACGTTGACCGTCCGGGAGCCGGCACTGCCACCAAAAACGACGTTCTGGTCAGGCACCAGCGCAGGGTTGTCCGAAGCGGCCGACAGAACAAGCATGCTGTCGGGCGTGGCGCGGTTGTTATCCGTCACCGAAAAATTGACCGGCCCGGTGGATTGCCCCGCCTGGACGACCTGATCGGAGATCATGCCGATTTCGGGCGGCGTATCCACCGCGTGGTTATCGGGGCATCCGATACCCGCAGATAGCGTCCAGCCGATGTCGTCGAACAGACACGATGTCATGTCAACGCCGGAATTGCTGGCGACGCCGGAGGTCGCGAAGGGCTCCATCAACAAGCTCGGGCTTGCCTGGGTGTCCCAATGACTGCCGCTGGAGCCGACATCAAACGGGTCCGGCGTGAACAGCAGTGGCCGGCCTGCGCCGTCGGCGCCGTTCCCGGTGGCCAGACCCTGCGCGGTTGCGCCGGAAATCGACTGCAGGCCGTCAAAGCCGACATTGCGATCGTTAATGATCGAATTGCCGCGCTGGGCCTCAGTCATTTCATCCCAATAACGGTTCTGCGAGTTATCGAAGACCAATCGGTCGAACGCCAGAAACCGGGGATCGGCGAGATTCGTACCGCCATCATCAATACCGGAAAAGAAGCCGAGGCCGTGGCCGAACTCATGCATCACGACGTTGTAGAAATCGATCAGACCACCGGTGTTGTGATCGAAGCCGTAGTAGAACTGAGTACCACTCAGGCAGTTCGGATCGGTATCAACCGCACCGTTGAACTGCGCGGATATATCGGCCAGACCCGGATCAAGATCGTTACCCGCCAGCGCGTTGGCGAGCGCAACCGGATAGAACGTGTCGGCCGCCGGCGCGTTGGCAAAATCTCGGAAAAAACCGTTTGGCCCGGCCGCGCCCAGGGTGCCGGAGTTCGACTCGCAGTCTTCATCCGGGAACGGCGCAAAATTCGCCTCGACGATGATCTCGACATCGCTTTCGAGTATCGAGCCCCACTGCTCCGCTGCCGCGCGAAACACGTTGAGCCGCGCCTCCCCCAGCGTCGTCGCATTGTTTCCGCCGACCGGCGTGAAGGCCGTCGGATCATTGAAGCCCTCGCCGACGGGATCGGTCGGCACAATCGTGATGTTGGCCGCTTGAACAGCACTTCCAGCCGTAGCGAGTGCAATCGCGGCAAGCAGTCTAGTCGTCATCCGTCGCCTCCTCGTAGTCGACCGATCCATCCTCAGCCTTTGTCGCCTCGAGTTTGCGACGGGTCGGGTCTTTGGGACGCATGACACCGACGCCATCGGGCCGAGTCTCAAACGAATAGTTCGGTGACGAGGAGTCTTGGTCACTACCCGTGGCCTTCCTCTCCTGTGCCGGGGGCACCGTCAGTTCGCCCGTTTCAGGATCGATATACGCTCGTTGACCCGCTTGCGTGGCGGTAGGCGCCTCCGAAGAGGCCTTAGCCTGTTCAGACACAGGGGGCTCCTGCTGGGCGCAGGAAACGAGGAGCGCCGCGACGCCCGTCAAAATCAGCTGTCTCATCATGAACATCCATGGATTGCACATGGGGCAAGCCTAGCAAGGCTTGGCGTGAAGCCTCCGTCATCTGTCCACATTCACGAAGGCGGTTGCGATACAATTCGCACTCCGCGCGCTGATCAGATTCAGCGGGTCGTGGCAGAGATCGCATTCAGCGCCTCGTCCCGCGACCAGGCGCGCGGAGCGGTCGCTAGATTGAAGACACGCGCCTGTAGCTCAGCTGGATAGAGTACTGCCCTCCGAAGGAAGAGGTCATCGCTCTGGAGCCGCAAGAGAGAAAACGTCAGAATCACGCTACGCGCCCGTAGCTCAGATGGATAGAGTACTGCCCTCCGAAGGCAGGGGTCGCAGGTTCGAATCCTGCCGGGCGCGCCAAATCAATAACTTAGCGGCGCCAACGCCGTTGTCCGAGTCGCCGCCGCTGACCGCCTCGGAGTTCAGCGGTGACCACTGCCCTAACCCGGTCGCAACGAGCCCAAATCCGGGTTGAGACCAGATTGCGACCATATTGGGACCATGCTGGATTTGGTGGTGATCGCCGGCCAGCAATATTGACCACATCTCTGTTGCGGGCCCGGCTCGTTCTGGACGCTTGATTGGCGGGCGTATCACGCGGCACGGGGCCCACCAAGCCGGCCATCAAGCAGACGTCGTAGTTCGTCAGCCTGTGCCTCTGCCCGATGCCGCTCCTGGACCGCAGCCGCCAGCTCATTGCGGGCTGTCTCAAGCTGCTGCGTCAACGCCGTGGCATCCAGTCGAGCCTGCGCCACGGCCTCTTCCAGTTGGCTAATCTGCAACCCGTGCTCGGCCTGCCTCAGACGCTCGCTTTCCTCCAAAGCCTCAGCCGTGGCCGCGTGCTGTTGCTCCCAATCCAAGTAGAAGCCGAGCGCAAAGTACTCGGCCATTCGAAAGAGACCCTCCGGCGCTCGGGTCTTGGCCTCCTCGAATGTGCATAGCTGGCGCTTGAACCTGCGAAGCTGCACGCCGTTGCGCGACCGGCTCCCCCCGAGTTCGGCACAGACAGCATCAACCGTCGGTACCGAGCCGTCGCGCAGATACATTTCCTGAATGCGTTGGACGATGGACTCATCGTCGTGTGTTTGAGGTCGTGCCATCGGTCACCCCGGTCATTCCGGAATGCTGGCGTTCCGGAACAGCGCTGCGAATGCATGTGTGCGCGTATGGCACACCACTGCGCAGGTGCTGCCAAGGGGGGTGTCCTCTGGAAGTCATCGGATGTGGTCTACGCCGGATATTCCCGCGACTACAGGCTAGCCGATAGCTATCAGCCGAAGTTGGAGCATGCCTGCACTTGAACATGACCTTGCCGAGGACGGCTGACGGGTGTCCGCTCTCGCGCCAGAAGTTCTGTGCCAGAGATCGTGGCGCGGGAATCCTGGCGCAGCGTTCGGAAATTAGAATGGCTTGACTACATCAGAAAAAATAGACTCGTTAACGCGACGTGTAGTCGCCTGACGGGGGCAGGTATGGAAATGCTGGCCGAGCAGCAAGGCATGATCGGCAGTGCTCAAACCTATTCAAACCGTCCGCGGAACCAGGGTAGATCCCGACAGCCATTCTCGGACAGCGGGCCCGCCACGTTTTCTACCGTATTGGTCGGCGACCCGACGCGAACTAGACTGGCGAGAACACCGAAGCGCCGTTTCCGAACGCCCAAACTTTGGACAACCTGATAACCGTTTCACCAGTCTAGACCGAATGGGACTGATCGGCACAACGCCCCTCATTTGAAGCCCCTCGCTGGAGCTATCTGTGGATATAGACAACACCTCGCACGTTCTAACGCCCCGTGGGTGGTGGTTCGGCCTAAGCCGATGTATCAACAACGCAGTACGCGTCAAGGTCGGTCGCAGTTGGAACGAAGATCTGATTACCGAATCGATACTCTCGCGACTCACTCACGACTTTGCGGCCGTCGAACTGTTAGGACCAGATGGCGGTCCCCGGGCCATCCCTTACCGCATGGCGTGGGATGCCTTCAAGCTCTCTGGAACCACGGAACATGCGCACGGCGACATTGCGATTCTCGTGAAACAGACCTTTGCGAGCGGGGCGTATTCGGTTGGTGTTGCTTTCCTCGAAGCCAAGCGCCTTTACCGCGACAGCCAACAATTCAATGGCCTAGACCGGTCGCAGCTAGAACGTCAACTAGGCACCTCATGCGCGCATCGGTTGCTCCTTTACGACTGGAACCCTATCGACATAGGGGCCGAGGACACCCTCGCACTGCAAATGCAGGAAACAGGTCAAGATGCTACCGAGATGGCTGTCTGTCTGCCCACTCCGGTGGCGCTGGGCGTGCAGGATGCCGACCGCGGCTTATATCCGTACGCGCTACCGCTGTCGTACGTACTGGCGACGCGATACCTCCAGGGGATGGAACTCGACACCCACCCGCCAACGGTTGGTGGCCCAACCGAGTTCATAGAGAAACGCGGTGGGGTGAAGTTTCTTTGCGTGGCAAACGTGTCGCACACAATGGACTATCGGCCCGAGCCAAATACTCGGCTCTCGTCAGAGCTCGCACATCGTTACGAACGCCTCAGCGACGACGCAGGGACGCAGAAGGCAGTGCAGAAGCCCCCTCGGTCTGGCGGAGATCAAAGTATCGGCGGAATGAGCTAGATCGCCCGGGCCGTAGAGCCCGCGCCCACATGCCAGGGGTGACAGACATTCTCGAGCGCTTGAGCAACTACGATCCGATGGACGTCACCTGGATAAGCTGAGCGACTCGATCGACGACATCGTCTGGCAAGGCAAAGCCTGAAACGACGAAGAACGTGAACAACACGACTCCCACCCCAAGCCACCTCATTCGACGAAACGACTTCGCTGCCATCTCTGCGGGTTCATCAACTAGCCTGTTGTACTCCGACGTTGCCACGAACTTATAAAGGTGATCGCGCCAGGCACCCCTCGCTTTCTCGCTGAGGACGATTTGGTCCGCACCTAGCTTGGCCACGGTCGTCACATAGGCGACCACCACAACCATCAATGCAAATATGAGGAGAGGAGACGAATCAAAGATCACTCGGGCAGCGACAAGCGATACGCCGATACCGAGAGCTGTGGCTACGGCTGTCGCGAGCTGCGTTGTCAATGTCGAAATACGGGTGATCTCTTCCGTGACAAGCGCCCGCAGGTCAGATAACGCGGCGAGCGCGTCGCGATTGATTTCTTGCAGGACGAACGCATAGGCTCGCTTTGCCGCGTCCATTGAGCGCTCAACCGCGGATAAGACTGCATCTCGTGAAGCACCCTGAGAAAGCTGCCTCGCAATCTCATCGGAAGCCAAGGTATGCTTTGTATCAACGGCTCGCGGATCCTCATAAATCCACTGCGATAACCGGGCAACTCCCAGGTAGTGCTCGTGGGAGAAACTGGTGTCAGATATAGTGGTTCTAACCCGCCTTGATGATCCAAAGACCAACTGATCGGGAGTTCCTAGCACTTCCGATGCCAGGGTCGGTAGAAGCTTCGCTGTCGCAACCGATCGCCACTCGGCGAAAGCAGAACTCTCTTCCGCACCGGGCCCAGCCGATAGGACCAGCCACCGACCTACCGATTCCGTTATCGAGCGCGAGGGGCCAAAGCTCTGAACTGTTCTCCTTGGGTTGCAGAATTCGAATGGCGCGTCGGTCGGGGGAATTAGTTCGGCATCCCACGGTACGAAGTTCGTTGTCCAAGACCGGAAACTCCTCTCTAGGCTGGCTACGCGACAGATCCGAGCGTCGCTCTCAGTTTCTAGCCACTGCCTAAGTCCGGCCATCGTGATCAAGGCAACAATGTTCTCCTGACCCTGCGGCTTTTGAAGCACGACCGATAGTGGACCAATCAGTGCACCTTGATCTGCCCCGAACAACGCATCCACGCGGAGCAACGAATCAGCCGCGTCCTCAACCCGCACGTCCTGCCAAGACTCAACGTCGATTACACGCGCGATTTGCTGCGCGGCACCAAACGCAAGATGTGATATCCGCAGGTAGTCTTTGGTTTCGTCGATGACCGCGCGCTCATTGAGAGACATACGATCGAGCAGAATCGAAAGCTCGATCACAGGAGGCGATCCTCCTCCACTTTTCTAGTTGTGATCAGGATCTCTTCACCACCAGCCGCTGTCGTCGTTCTGCGAACGTTCTGTGAACCGTCTGTATACCGGATTTCCACAGCCTCTCGAGTCTTGATGAGCCGCCGTGGGGCTCGACCAAGAACGCTCCGAGATGGTTGAAACTCCAGACCTGCCAGCTTATTGACTCGAATACGTCTATCCGCCGCCCGGTAAAGCTGCTGTGCCACGTCCTCCCTCTCCGGGGTGCCGGCTCCTGCAAAGACCGCCGCTCTTATTCCGTCCTCGTTGATGTGAGCCAAACCTCGTAGGTGCTCACGTGCGATACGGAATGCGACCGGCAGTCCTCCGTCCGGTAGGAGCTCAGTGCATTGGCTCAAAGCCTCCTTGACCGCCTTCTTGGCGTCCTCCGTCAGATCCGTATCGGAGCGTTCTTTGGCTACGTCGAGAAATCTTCTGAAGTAATCTCCGATGTCCGAGCCCGGCCGAACCCTATCCATAGCTGCAACCGATAAAGAGGCAGTGCCGTCCTCGACCCGAATTACGGCCGACTTCTGAATCGCCCGTTTGTCGGTGACGAACGCTTGCACAATGCGTCTCAGAGAGACCTCTCCGCCCTCGTCTGACTGCTCCAGGACTTCTCTGTAGTCGTACTTGATGAGACAGTAGATTCGTACAGCGTCATCGTCGCACCCGAGCTCGAACACGAAGAAGGCACCATCCGAACTGGACTCTACGTGGTACGAGGAAAACGCGCGAGCTAGTGATTCGCCTGCATGCTCAAACGTGATTGAACCCGCCGCGCGCTGTTCTACGGTTTGCTGAGTGCTCGACCCATCATTAAATCGGTAGACCGGATCGCAGTTTGTGCTCTGGATCCTACTCAAAAAGAATTCTTGATGCTCGGCTACCGGGTATATTTGCGGGTCGAAGCCCTCGCTACCAACCACATGAATGATCATCCCGAGAATTCCCAGGGAAGTGATTTCGTCCTCACGAATTAGTGACATGCTCGGCGGTGCTCGCAGATGCGGATCGGCCAGTAGCATCTCATGGGAGTCACGGAGTTGTCCTTGCCTCGACGCCATCTGCTTTTGGAAGACTCAGACGCAACGATGGCATCCGTTGGCGACCAACCAGCTCAGGCCGCAGCTGATGGCAGCTGGCAGCAGAGTGGACCAACCTGAGATTGCTTGGTCGCCCTGAGTGAGGAAACGAGCTGCTCAGTCGACGTCAATCTGTTGGTTCAGCCGTTGAGGCTTGCCGCCGCTCCTCTGCGAGCGCCTGCCAGACCGCCGAATCACGGCGCGCTTCCGCGAGTTGAGCGCAGGCTTCGTCGAGGCGCCGCGCCAGCGCAGCCCGTTCTTCCCGCAGCGCGTCGATTTCACTGGCCTGCTGTTCGATCAACACGGTCTGCTCCGCGATTCTGGCCTCCAACCCGGTTGAGGTCTCGAGCGATTGCGCAACCACATCATCCACCCACGGCGTGATCTGGTCCCGGGCCAGCGCCAGCCACTCCCTCATTAGCCGCTTATGGCGCATGACGATGCTGGGCGGCAGGTCGGTCCAATCATCAATCGCGTTTGCGACTAGGTCTGTCGCGAACCGGCGGCGGGCATCGACCGCACGCTGGCGCTTGCAGCCGCCTGCAGCGTCGATGATCTCGGCGAGCTTTGGCACTCGGCCGAGGTCTTGGCCCAGGGCCTGGACGCAGCGGTCGAGTTCGGCGTCACTCATGCCGGCGCGGGCGGTATCGGAACGCTCGGAACCGTTCCCTTTGTGATTCGGTCCCATCAGCTCGCCTCCCGGGAATCGAGTGGATCGATGTAACGGCGCTCCGGCCCGTTGGTTCGCAACGTGATGAAGTCTCCGTCGCGTTGGCCCTCCGCGTGCGCGATCGCCTCGTTGTTCATGCAGGCGCTCAGGATGTCGGCCTGACGCACGGTGTACAGCAGCCTTGATGAGCCGCGTTCCTCGCGATGACCACCGATCAGGTAGTCAAGCAGGCGCGCATGCCGCGGCCTACGCTGCGCGAGGATGGAGAACAGGGGCGCAAGGAATTCTCGCCCGGCACGCTCATGGGCAAAGCGGTCTGCCGAATTGCCAAGTGGCAGGGTCTTGCCCAGGTCATGCAGGAGACAAGCAACGCGACCGATGTCGATATCGACGGCGGCCATCGGTTGGCCGACCTGTGCGAGCTGCTCGAACAAGCCGACCGTCTCCAGCGTGTGCATCGCCAGACCGCCCGGAAATGCATGATGATTCTGGCGGCTTGCCGGCTGCTGCAGGAAGGGCCCGAGGATCGTCGGGATGGCGAACACGGTCTCCGACAGATGCCGGAGCTCAACGTCCTCAATCTTGCCGATCTCCACCGTCAGCGCGTCGGCCAGGCGGTTGAGACTCACGGCGTGCGCGCAACCGGGTCGGCCGAACAAGTTCATGGCAGCCACCGGTCCATCTCCCATGTCATCAAGCGACGCTTCAGCGCCTCGCACAGCTCGCTGCGGTCTGCCGCCGTGGCATCTGGATACTCGCATGACAGCCAGATGTGCATGGCGTCGAGGTTGGATTGCTCGTGAGGGATATCCAGCACGACCATCAGTTCCGTTGCAGTCGCCTTGAGGCCCAGCGCCTTGAGCAAGACTGCTGCGAGTCGGCGCAGCCGATTCTGGCGCTCGGACTCGGCGATCATCGCGGGCAGCCAGCCCGCCTCGACGCTCACGCCACACCTCCGGCACGCGCGGTGGACAGGCCACAACCAGCCAACACGCGCTCGAACGCGGAGCCGTCCTGACGGGTTAGGTTGGGTACGTAGCGGCTGTAGGTTTTGAAGAGCATCTCGGTGCTCGTGTGCCCAAGCTGCTTGGCAATCCACTCCGGGTTCTCCCCGCTGGCCAGCCAGAGCGTCGCGGCGGTATGGCGCATCTGATAAGGGCGGCGTTGCGCCAGCTCCAGGTGCCGCAGCAGCGGATACCAGACCCGGTTGCAGAAGTTCTTGTTGTCGACAGGCTGACCAGAACGACTCGCGAACACATAGCCATCCGGATCGGCCTGATCGTTGCAGCGGGCCGCGCGTTCGCTCAACGTGCGGAACACTGGTCCAGACATATCGACGTTGCGCTGCGAGCCGTCAGTCTTCGTGTACTCTGTACGGCCGTGGGAGTAGGTCTCGCGCACCAGTATCTGCCGACGGATCAGGTCGATGTGACGCCAGCGCAGACCGTGAACTTCGCCGCTACGCAGGCCGGTGAGCAGGCGTACCGTGAAGTAGTCGGTGTAGTCCGGCCGCGCGGTGGCGATGAGCAGACCGACTTCATCCATGGTGAACGGATGAATGTCGTGCTTGCGCACCTTCAACCGCTTGATGGCGGTACATGGATTGACGAACCCGTACTGCGCAGCGGCCTCGTCCAGGATGGTCTGCAAGATGCCGACGATCTTGTTGATGGTCGCCGGCGCCCGCGGCTGCCCACTGGCCTTGGTTGCGAGCGCTGCGCGAAACCCCAGCACGGCATCACGATCAATCTCGCCGACCGGCAGATGGCCCAGCGCCGGCAACACGTGCGTCTCCAAGATGTTGCCTACGGATTCGCGATAGCTCTGCCGCCACTCGATCGTCTTGTGTTCGGCCCAGCGGGCCGCAAAGTCGCGCAGCTGCGGCGTCGACCCGGAAGACGGTAGTCCAACCCGACTGAACTGCCGAGCTTTGGGGCTCCCCGGAAACTGCTCTGCGTAATCGAAGGTGCCCAGCGTGATCTCCGCCAGGATCTTGTCCAGCAGACTCTGCATGCGCTTGCGATTGGCCCTCGTGTCTTCGAGGGCGGTGTACTCGCGGCAGCGCACGCCCTGGTAGCGGAAGTCGAAGTAGAGGCGGCCGTTACGGGCGGAGACGCTAGCCATGGCAGACGGCTCCGTTGGCCATCGGAATCGCGCCAGTGGACGGCGCGCTGGCCATGTCGCGCTGGATCGCCTCCCACAGGTAGAGGATCTTGCGGCCGCCGAACGGGCGGATGTAGTGCTGCCCCTCGAGTAGCACCGAGTCTTTCAGGCGCTCGCGGATGGTACGGACGTCGTACTTGATGCGTGCCGACAACTCTTCCGTTGTCAGGTAGGTCGTGCTGCTCATGATCCCTCCTCGTCAGATGTGATTAGAATCGAGCGGAAGTGATCATAACCAATCAGAAATAATCGGTCAAGCCCTATTCCGATCACATTTGATTAGCGAGAAACACAAGTGGATAATCTGGTGCATGATCAGAATCCTGCTCACCCAGCGGCTGGACGACAAAGCGTTCGCTGAAAAACGCCGCATCACCCTCGATGAAGTGGCTGAGCAGACGGGTATCTCACGCGCCACGCTGACCCGGCTCGCGAACAGGCCCGGCTACAACCTCAACATGCACGCGCTCGAAGCGCTATGCCGCTACTTCGCATGTGGGCCAGGGGACTTGTTGCAGCTCGTCGATGACTAGGACGGCCGCGGGATTGCCGCGGCCGTCCTCAATCGTGTCGAGACCTGCTCGAAGGCGTGTCAGCCCCTCCGGTTGTCATCGCGCGAGAGCTGTTCAGCGCGGAGCCGACGAACGCCGTCGCTACTGCGGGGTGCCGAACTCGAACTCCGCGAGTCGCTGGTTGCTCACCCGGGCCTCGTAGGCCCCGATTGCACTGCCCATGAAGATGCGCGTCGTCTGATAGACGAACTTCGACGCGAGCGTTTGTGGCGACACGCCAATCGTTCTGCATAGCGCCGAAATCATCCGGCCGTCGGCCGCATACTCGATCAGTGCAGGGTCGGAACTTGACGAGTAGCGGTAGCCATCGAGTTTGTCCATAGACAACGAGTTGCAGATGTCGCGGTTCACCGGTGTCTTGTAGATCTTGACTTGGCTTCCGCGCCCGCGAGCGAAGTCGATGTAGGCCTGTTCGATCGGATCGATCTCCGAGCTGGTCTGCCGGTAGATCTGGACGATGTCCTTGGTGTAGTCGGCTTCGGTGTGCTGTACGAGCGTCAGGTCCACCACGTTCTTGTAGACGGTAGGTTCCAGACGCCGCCCCCACGCGGGCTTTTCGACCGCGGCCATCGCCGCCGCCAGTGCCGAGTCTTCGGATGACGCAATGCGCTTCTGCATGCGAGCGTCATTTGCCGCCTGCAGATTCTCTGTGATTTGGTCCATTCCGTCGGCGATTGATGCACAACCGGTAGCTAGAGCCGCGAAGACGGGCAGAACGCAAAGACGAACGATCAGTTTCATTGAAGTATGCCAAGTACAAAACCGAGCACAGCATATCCCGTTAAGGGATATTTTGGGGTCGGCACTAGCATGCGGTCATGGCACGCCACCGTTGGTCCAGAGAGCGAGAAATCGCAGCAGAGATGCTGCGGAACATGCGGTTGGCGGCATCCCTCAACCAGGCCGAAGTTGCTGCAGCGCTAGGCACGCCCCAGAGCCACGTCTCCAAGTACGAGTCAGGGGAGCGCGGGCTTGAGCTGCATCAGATCAGAGCCGTCTGCAAGGCATGCAACGCAAGCCTTGTTTCGTTCGCTGAAGAGTTCGAAGAACGGATCAAAGCCGGCGTGTAGCGCAGGTTAGTTTGCAGCAACGGCAGCTTACGCTTGGTCCATGAGGAAGGCATTCGACCTCGTGCGTACACTGTCTGAATCGGTTTGACACATCTAGTGGAATACTGGCTGTTTTGTTCGGGACGCTTGGGCGACTCTCACAGAGGATATCCATCATGCCAGCCGCTAGCGTGAATTTTCTTTTGCCATTCAAAGACCTCGGCTGTGTCGACATATTGCAACGTTCTGCCTACATCGCAAGTGGGCCGGCCGCAGTCACTCTTGTTGCTGGACTCGTAGCACTTGCACTTGGCGGACCCGCCGAGCGTTATCTGGCGGAAGCCATCCGAGGGCAGTTTGCGCCGGACCTACTTAACCTGATCAGCGTCGTGTCTCTTGGGCTCGTCGGACTAAGCGGAATCGCACCGCGCTGGCGAGGTTACCGTGACGTTGGGCTCTTGATCGCAGCTGGGACAGCCGGCGTCACCTTCGATTACTTATCATTCGCCATTGGTGTTCTGCTCGACCTGAGAAGTGGTCGCCGACCGGCCCGGCCGCGGCTTCTGGAAGTGCCACAAGATCCTGCGCAGGCGAGGCCATCGGTGGAATCACAAGCGGGTGTATCGCGTGTACAAGGCCATGAGGCTGCACCTGCGCCGGCCGGCCAAGCGCCGCCTGCCCAAGCGCGAACGAGTGGCGCTGTACGTGCCGCACATGCCCGACACGGTCTGGTCCGCCGACTTCATGACCGATGCGCTCTACAACAGCCGGAGCTTTCGCACCTTCAACGTCGTCGACGATTTCAACCGCGAGGCCCTGCACATCGAGATCGACACGTCGATCACATCCGAGCGCCTGGTGCGCATCTTCCAGCGCCTGCAGGCCGAGCACGGCTTGCCGCAGGTGCTACGCACGGACAACGGCCCGGAGTTTCTCGGCGAGGCCTTCACCGCCTGGGCCAAGACCGCCGGCATGGCGATCCAGTACATCCAGCCCGGAAAGCCCAACCAGAACGCCTACGTGGAGCGCTTCAACCGGACTTACCGCGCTGAGCTGCTCGACCAACACCTGTTTGCGTCACTCGACGATGTCCGCGAAGCCACGTACTGGTGGATGATCGAATACAACGAAGACCGACCGCACGACTCACTGGGCGACCGAACGCCCGCCGAAGCCCGTCAACAAGCAGCCAGAGTCTCTACTTTCGATGTGTCGCCTTGACGGGGAAGCTTACGGTATGGCCCCACTCAAATTTGGCGATGTTTTACAACATCGACCCATATTGATACGTGTTACTGAAAAGGCATTGTGAACTAAGCGGCACCACTTAAGCAAAAACCGTGGCCAGGTTGGCTGCACGCTATGCGATAGTGTAGCGTTGCGCTATGTAGCCAAGCCGCATTAATCCCTGCGGTGCTTCAGCTAACTGGCCTACTGGCGTGTGGTTATTGTTCGTTAACTCGATTATTGGTCACGAAAGAATTAGTCTTGGAGGTGAAGGGATGGCCTATAAGCCGCCGACAATAAGTGGAATTGGTATACGGAGAGACTTCCCAAAAGCCCCACTTATTCGTTCATTGGACGAAATGCAAAATTGCCAGACAAGTACTTATCGCGAGCCTATCGTTCCGGTTCGGTCAGCTCGGGTGGCAATAGCCAACTATGACGCGCTGGTGCATGACTTCCCCGGATTGCGCACAAAGAAGTTTCAGAAGATGTATGAAAATTTCTTCTGTAAAACATGCAGGGCAACTGGCGAACTCTGTGCGCTCGCGTTAGACGAATGGATTTTGGACAATGCCGCCTTCGTTTCATTGCAGCAAAGTGCGAGCGAAGGCGTGAATTCACCAATTAAATGTGGACCACCCATCGAAAGGGCAGTCAGACCCACTAGATATGGCCGAGCATTTGTGCTGCCAGTTGAGAAAGTATGGGGAGGGGGTACTGGTGCGAGGTTCTTGGACATGAAAGGAGTAGGAGTAGCGCCAGGCGCCATTGCTACTCAAACTCCTTATTCAAATGGATTGGAGTATCTCGGAGTATCCTTAGGCGATTATTTCTATGCATGGCTGCTGGATCGAATTTTTCGCAGGACCGAACCAGGATACTCAACCGTTCCGGTTTACGCGGTCATTGACTTAGGTTTCGACATTGTAGGGGGCTGGCACGGAACCGGTCCTGCCGCTGCGACGGTTCGCAGGGCCCATTCGCGTCACCCGCACGGTTATGACTTCCCAAGAAGCGGCAGTGAAGAAGAAACGGTGCGGCTCCACATCGAACTGATCCTGAGGTCCTACGGCCTTTCGACGGCAGCACCATCCCTGGCTTACGAGTTGTCTAACGATGAAACAACGCTCATCTATGGGGGTAAGCCAGTCGCTATTACTAGCGACAGGGCGAGAAAAAAGGCTCTGCAAATCGCACAAATCTGTAGAGAAGGGCCTCTTGAAATGATAAATTTGCAGCTAGCGAATGCCGCAACTTGGGAACCAAAGGCGGCTCAACTAGTCGATTTTGGCCACGTCCACGCGCGCGACAAGTTTAACCACCCTCTTGGCTCACCTACTTACGATTCTCTCCTCGGCGTAGCGCGCACCATTAGCCCGAACGATGCGGAATTCGTGCAACCGCAAGCCGGTTTGGAAGTTGGTCAAAACTTATTTCGAAGATCTTCGGTCAATGCGTTTGGATTTTATGCCGCTCAAGCATTTCGCGACAATAGATATAATCGCAAAGACCTTGAATTATTGTTAAGGCTCGCATGCATTCAGGCGTTACGAGGCTCAGCCAGAACAAATGGTATCAAGTACACCTGGATTAATAGTTGCAGACCGAACATTTCAACTACGACCTCTCTTTGATTAGACTATAGGCAAAATGGGATTTCAACATGTTCGATCTACTTCTCCTGTAGCTCATTCATGTTAACGACCTGATCCGCAATCTTGAGAGTTTCACGTCGATGAGTTATCAAAATTCTAGTCATTCTCAATCTACCCAAAGAGTGATGTATTTCTTCCTCTCGTTCGCCATCGACGTGGCAAGTAGCCTCATCCAAGAATAATATACGTGGACGAGCGTATAGAGCTCGTGCCAACAGCACTCTTTGTTTCTGGCCGCCTGAGAGGACTGTCCCCATATCCCCCACGAGTGTCGCATAGCCCATGGGCATAGCAACAATTTCGTCATGAATCGCCGCTGCCTTAGCGCATTCTTCTATTCGAGAATAATCCGGCCTCTCATGAAAAAATGAAATATTCTCAGCTAAGCTACCGGCAAGCAATGAATCTTCTTGCATAACACTGGCGACTCTTGACCTATAAGATCTTAGATCACACTGGCTAATGTCGTTTCCGTCAACCAATACTGCACCGCTTGACGGTTCGAGCAGCCCCATCATCACCTTGATCAGTGTGGTTTTGCCACTCCCTGACGGCGAGAATATTGCCAAGCATTGACCGGCCTCAACATTTATACTCAGATTCTGGAAGACATACGGACTGCCAATGGTATACCTGTATGAGATATTCTTCGCTGATATCTGCCCTGCAGTCGGAACCACCTTTCTACCGATAGGTTCTTCGTACCCTCGTTCAGACTCGGACAGCACAATGTCTGCGATTCTGTCCAAGTGAACTGATAAAAGGCGGAACTGCAGAAACTTGTCCACAAGTCCAAGAGTTCGCGAGCTGAATTGTCCCTGATATGCTAGAAAGGCGACCAGCATCCCAATAGAGAACCCCCCTTCAATTACTTGGTGTGCAGCCAACGCCACTACGAATATGCCTTGTAGAGAAAAAATCAAACGACTCACCAGCCGCTGCCCTGCATCGTACGCCTCTGCAACTGCTGAGCTCCTAATTGCTCTACTAGTCTTTGTCAACCAAGCTGATTCGCGGTTTGCTTCCCGCGCGTAGCACTTAATTGTCATAATACCGCGTAGCGTTTCCAGGAGATGGCTGCTTTGTCTCGCCTTCTCTACTATCGAAGCCATTTCAGCATCGCGCTGGTATGCGTAGAGAACACGCCTAATTAGTGCATAAACAAAGACGGCTGCAAGAGAAACAAGGGCAAGTTTGACTGAATAAGCAAGCATAACTGCTGCAATGGCAATCCCCATAATCCCATCTATGAACACTTCCAGTACCGTGTTTGTTGCCAAATCCTGGACTGCTGCCACAGAGCGAAAGCGCGACTGAATATCTCCAAGGTGCCTCTTTTCAAAATAATTTAAGGGCAACCTTAGCAAGTGATGCAATACTCTTCCTGCCCAGGAAAATTGCAGATGTGCACCAAAGTAAATCATCAAAAACGCCCGGAGTGACGCAACGGCCACCTCCAGCACGGCGAGCAAAGAAAATACAACCACTAATAATGTAAGCAGCCCCCAGTCTTGGGAGGGAACTACTTCGTCGATTACTAGCTGACTGAAAAATGGAAGAGCAAGCCCTACAGTCTGGAGAGCCAGAGATAGCGAAATTAGTTTTACAGCCGCACGGCGCACGCCCCTAACGCCGTTGAAGAAAGAAGAAAAGCGCAACTCTGTCCGCACTTTCTCCTCTTCAAAAGAGTCAAGTGGCACTAATTCGAGGGCAACTCCGGTGAAGTGCCCGGATAGCTCACGCATCGAGACCTGGCGACGCCCGATAGAAGGATCTATGATTCGTGCCCCGCGCTTGGTGAGCTTTTCCAGAACTACGAAGTGGTCCATATCCCAGTGCAAAATGCATGGCAAGTTGATCTGGCCAAGATCAATTGGTTCTAATCGAAGTGCTCTAGCTCCAAAATCCAGCCTTGCCGCAAATTGAATCAGTTCTGCGAGCGTCGTTCCGCGACTGGACACTTCCATTAGCCGTCTCAACTGCCCCAGGCTAAGCCGCTTTCTATGATATCCCGCAATGACCGCTAAGCAAGCCAAGCCGCACTCTGCTGCTTCTGTCTGAAGAACAACCGGCGCGCGTCCTCCCCAGGTTAATAGCGGTGTGTCGAACCAGTTTAAATTAGACATTAAAGAATTTTGCGGCCAACTGCGTAGATAGGATCCAAAATCCACTGAACGATCGGTCGAGAGCCCTGATTTATGTCAGCTTTAAGTGTTAACCCATTCTTAAGTGCAATTTCTGTCCCGTATGCATGAATCACTTGTTCCGTAAGATCTGCAGTTGCTAATAAGGAAGGCTCCAAAGTAATGAGCGGCCCAACAGATTCGTGCGCAGCTAAAATTCTTTGGGTGGGCGTGTTCAGCACAGCCGCAATGAAACCAAATTTCTGATATGGATACGCATCAATGCGAAGATGGACGGTCGCACCAGGCTCAATAAAGCCTGCCACCCTCGTTGGAATTACCAAGAATGCTTGAAGCGACGCACTATGCGGCACCACATCGAGAATTCTATCCCCCGATGACAATGTATCACCTTGATTGACGAATATCGCTGAAACAACTCCTGAGGTTTCTGCAACTATGACCGCTTTCTCGGCACTTTGCGTTTCAACTATTGCTCTATTTACGCCCTCCAACTCTCCCTGTGTCTCCATGATCGAAAGTTCAGCTTCAATAGGGATTGAATTGAGTTCAGCGCGAATCCTATCTCCTCTTGCCAGTAGTTCGGCAAGTCGCAATCGTTGGGTATTTGCCTCCTGCTGTGCGTCCAACAATTGATTGGCCGCCAAGTCCACCTCAGTGAGAGAAATTGCACCCTGCGCAAGCAGGGTCTTTTGACGCACCAGCTGGGATGACAATATATCGACGCGTGCTTCGGCCCCCGCAACCAAGACCTTCGCTTTTCCAGACTGCACTTCATAATGCTGCAGCTCCTCAATTGAAACCTGGATCGCTATAGTTTCCAAGTATCGCTGGTATGCTATTTTCTTTAACAATCGATCTCTTGATCTCTCTAGAATACTCAGAATCTTATTCTCTGCGGCCGAAGTGCCATCCGATGGTCGGCTTACATCCAGGACTGCAATTATGTCTCCTTCCTGGACATCATCTCCTTCGGTGATCCTGAGGTCTATTACACGCCCACCTCGCGCGCTCCGAATGCGAGCTTGACCAGGAGAGTATAGAAGCACTCCATCGACTGTTGCTCGCCGGTTGTACTCGCCCGAGACGATTGTGAGTAAGAGACCAAAAACTACAGAGACTATTATTACTACAAGCCATGAAGCGATCCGAGCTCCGGGAAGAACAGAACCTTCAAAGAAGCGATCAGTTCGACGTTGCATAACTTCTTTTCTAAAGAGAATAACTACATCCCCATGTGTCCCGTAAGCTACCCCGCTTCGCACTCAAGAGTCCGAGTAAGCTAATTTTCAGGTTAGCATGGCCTCAACACTTTAATCCCGAGAAAGTTATGTGCGTAGTCAGCCATAAGGCGCTCCTTGTCAGCGGAATATCCATAATACTTGACACCCCTCCTAGTCAGCGTTGCCTGATCTCCTAAGTATTCGCCGGCAAGAGCCACGCCGGGCTGAGCAAACCTTTGGTCTCCGAAAAGGCAATCTGAAGCACGCAGCTCTAGAATTCTATTCGCCGAAGTGTAATAGTTTTTGGTCGCATGCATTAAAAGCACCTTCCCGCTTCGCACCCAAGCGACGCCAGCGTGGCAGACAAAAAACTGCTTATGGAGTCCACTTTTGTCCTCTGCGCCGTGAGTAAACAGAATTATGTCGCCCGACTTAAAATGATTTGCCGGAATTTGTTTTATCCGCTGAGCGGGAATTACGCTTGTTTTAATCTCATGCTCTGGGAATCGAGGATAGATAGTCTCTTGTAGAATATCTCGATCTGCTGGACGAGAGAAGGGCTTCAATTTCATTCTTACATATATCAGATTTGCGCTACCAACAATTTCTTCAGTGACATCCTCCAAAAAACCGACGTTTATACAATTTAGAACAAGAGACTCATAAGCGAAATCAAAAAAGTTGCCATATTGAGCATTATTCTCAAGCAACCCACGGTCGTTAGATCGATATCTAATTTTATAAAGTCTTTGAACGTATGATCGGAAATTTTCTGCATTGGCCAAGGCAAGCACATTGTAGATAAACGTTATGCAATCAAATGATGCAAGTCTTACGCGCAGGGCATTTTCCCCTACAGGCTGCAGTGCTGACTCATATCCGAACGGTGTACCTACAAACTTCCACGACCAGTATGCCAATCGGCCACTCGGTGGAATTTCACTGTCCTGCATTCTAAGAAGCGCCGTTGACAGCCCTTCTTCTGTCCACCTACCTAGTTCTAGGGAACAAGCGAGGCTGTAACTTCCTGTATCTATGGTTGTCAAGTTTGTCTGAAAATTCAAGGGATGTCTCGGTTCTAAACATACGCAAGGCGATTATTTGATCACATATATTGAATTGAGTTTAGCCCCGAATCGCGCTTACTTAAGTTTTTCCGGGTACCGATAAGTTCCACTATTCTAACGCGCGTGTTCCCTTGTTCCTGCGAGAAGCGGAATGTGTTTGGGTCGTCATTTTACGGTTCTTGGCTCGACTCGGTCTGGCCGGTTAGCCAAGCACTGTAGCGCAATAAGTACGAGTAGCTGATCAAAGCACTCATCAAGCGGTGCGAATTGGTGACTCCAGATCATCCGAAACTGAACAGTGTGCTTGAAGCAGAGTTGATGTAGCAGGATATCGGCCTGCTACTCTAAATCGGAGGGGCGTTAGCTGTAAACTAGAAGGCCAATTCGCCACTGTTTCTGATTCATCTGAGTACTCATGCGCTTTCCGGAATCATGCCGGTGGATAGACAGATCAACGCACTGACGCGGGCAATCGGGAAACCTAGGCCGGGTTCTGATGTGATGGCTACGGATTACCAGGCCTGATTGGCAGGCGTATCTGGTGGCATCGTCACGGTGGAGCCATCCAATAGTTTGACGGTCCGTCCATGCCATTCATTGCCACTTTTTCCGGTGTTCGCTTCGCAGCCAGGAACCTAGTTTGGCGCACCAGCGACCCGATCAGCGCCAAAGTCAGGGGTTTGCGCGTTTTGCAGAGGGCACCGGCCGAGGCCGAGGCGCTACAGGGTGGTAACCCGTGAACCAGCTGTTCCAAAGCGTGGCGATTGACCGGGGCCTGATACGAAGCATCCGGGTTGCGTGCCTGCCTCATGAACAGCGCCAAGGTTTGCGTTGGCGCGAACAGACGCTCGTGATATGTGACGTCCCCCCGTCTTCAGTAGCACTCAACACTGGAATCAAAGGGTAAATTATCAGCCTACTTCGCAAGCTGTTTGGCGTACTGAGCGGGTGTTAGCCCGCCCAATGATTTCTTGGGCCGTTCGCGGTTGTATTCTTGTCGCCAGGTCTCGATGAGCCGCTTGGCGTGTTCGAGACTCACAAACCAGTGCTCGTTCAGGCATTCGTCTCGAAAGCGGCCGTTGAATGATTCTATATAGGCGTTCTGCTGTGGTTTGCCGGGCTGAATTTGCTTGAGCTCGACTCCGATATCTCCGGCCCACTGCAGCATGGCTTGGTCGTGTCCCCGGACGTGGTGTAAGAGTGGCCACCGTGCCCCGCGGTAATCTGAGGTTTCTTGACGACCTTAGACAACCGAAAGAGGGACACGATGACCGACGACAGGATGGCGCTGCGCGCGCTGCTTGAAAAGGGTTC